>NZ_JBZYDM010000007.1:0-217810 GCF_058933345.1 Halomicrobium sp. HArcht3-1
GGATCCGCTGTCGGGCCGAGCGCTTGGTACCGCGAATTCAGAGAACTTGTGCTCACCGTCGCCGTTTACAACCTCGAACAAGCCATCAAGGAGTGATCGCTACGCCATCTGTGGATTCAACAAGGCAGTATGGACCGAAGCCCAGCGTCGTTCGCCGAGGCGCTCGCCTCCGGTGACGCCGACCGCGTGAACGACGCAATCGACGAGATCGAAGCGGTCGACTCGACCGTGCGCGTCGAACAGTACGCGGCGCTGTTTGACGCGTGTGAGCCGATCTACGAGAGCGACGACGGCTATGTCCGCCAGTCGGTCGTACGCTTCCTGCGCGACGCCTATCCGATGCTCGAACTGACGATCGCCGCCAGTGAGGCCGATCGCGTCGACGGCTACACGATCGACGCCCTCCGCGAGAATAGGACCCGTCTCGTCGAATTCCTACTCGATGCACTCGAAGACGACGACGGACGGGTCCGAACAGCGGCCGTCGACGGCTTCGACACGCTCGGTGTCGCGATCGATCTGGCAGAGATCGATGCCGAACAGCAGGCGCTGATCGAGGCACTCGAGGAACTTGTCAGCGATCTCCCTGAGGACAAAGCCACGCACGTCGACGAAGCGAAACAGGCGGTGGCACGAATGGGGTTAGTCGGGGGTCTCGTGTCTGATCTCGATCTCGATCTGCCGTGAGCGTGGTCGCTCTCCCCACCCCCTGCATCTCTGCACCCACTCTCGTGAAATGTGGGGGGTCCCCCCTCATTCCAGTTCGCACCTGCATTCAGAACGATCCTGTATTTGCCGACAACAGAGCAGAGATTTCGAATTCAACATCACTTAGGCATCTCCCACACACCCAATTCCGAGTTAGTCTTGGACCCAGAAAGCAAGACAAAGTGAGTGAACTCGAAGGCACACACCTCGTTCCGAGTTAGTTAGTCACGCCACTGGATGAGCAAAACACTATCACTGTTTTTCGGACCCACACACCCCACTGTTTCCTGTGAACAGCCACCTGCGTACCCCCACCACTGCTCCACACGGAACTCCAGTTCCAAGGTCAGAAAACGATCTCTCGTCGACAACCAGAAAGTGTCAGCACTTCACCGGAAACAGTGGGGTGTCTCCAGCATACCACCGAACACTGATTTATAAGCGAAGACGGGACCAGACACCTCATGACAGGGTTTGAGCGCAATCGTATTATCTTCGCCAACAAGGACGCACTGAATGAATCCTACCAGCCCGAAGAGATAGAGGAACGGGATGAAGAGATCGCCGCCTACATGGACGCTCTCCAGCCGATCGTCGACGGTTGGGAACCGAACAATATCTTCCTGTATGGGAACACCGGCGTCGGGAAGACAGCCGTCACGGAGTACCTCCTTCAGATGCTCGAAGCAGATGTCGAAGCCTACGACGACGTGGATCTCTCAGTCCTCTCGCTCAATTGCAACACGCTCACCTCGTCGTATCAGGTCGCCATTGCGATGGTAAATACGCTCAGAGATCCTGGCGATGAAATCAGCGCGACCGGCTATCCACAACAAACGGTCTTCACGAAGCTCTACAGTGAACTCGAAGGACTCGGTGGGACGGTTCTCGTTGTACTCGATGAAATCGATTCGATTGGTGATCGTGACGAACTTCTCTACGAACTCCCACGAGCAAAGGCGAATGGGTATCTCGAACAGACGAGCGTTGGGGTCATTGGAATCAGTAACGACCTCCAGTTTCGTGACCAGCTCGACCCGCGTGTGCAGGATACACTGTGCGAGCGAGAACTCCAATTCCCGCCCTACGAAGCTCAAGAGTTAGCAAACATTCTCGCTTCACGGGCACGGGTAGCACTCACCGACGGTGCCTGTGACGACGGCGTCCTGAACCTGTGTGCTGCGCTCGCTGCACGAGATAGTGGCAGTGCACGCCAAGCGCTGGATTTGCTTCGGTTGGCCGGTGAAACTGCAGAGAGCAGTGACGATGAGGCGATTAGCGAAGCCCACGTCGAGGACGCCCGACGAAAACTCGATGCCGAGCGTGTCGAAGAGGGAATGCGCGAACTCACGGTACACGGGAAACTGGTCCTCTTCGCCGTCGTCTCGAAGGCAGCACAGCAACAGACGCCTTGCCAAGGGCGTGACGTGTACGACGAATATCGACGCTTGTGTGTCAAAGCGAAGACGGACCCGCTGGTACGACGTTCGGTGAACAACCACCTCTCGGACCTTCGAATGTTCGGCATCCTCGAAGCGACGGAAAATCGGAGTGGGTCACGCGGGAACTACTACAGCTACGAACTCAACGTCCCCTTTCAGAGTGCAGTAGAGGCAATGGGTGATGCGTTGGCGCTGGGTGACGAGGTGGTCCGGATTCGAGCACAAGCAAAGCAGAACAGGGTGCTATGAGAGAGACGGCACCCTTTCGAGATGGCTGTTCACAGGAAACAGTGGGGTGTGTCTGTTGGTCCTTGAAGAATACGATGCTCTGAGAGAAGCCGACCCCTTTGGAACGGCTGTTCACAGGAAATGGTGGGGTGTGTCTGTCGCCCATCGAAGAAGACGCCAGTCGGGTTTCACAGGAAATAGTGGGGTGTCTCCTTAGAATATATCACTGTCTCACGAGTCAAAGTCGTAGACCACGACCTCACAGGAACCACAGTACGGACAGTTCGAACTACTCTTGTGGAGTGTTGTCCCACACCGACGACATTCGAAGATCTGGGATTTCAGCCGCCGAAGAAAGAACCAGGACCACATCTCACTGCCCCACCGTGAGCAGTTCGTCTCGCCGTGCACGAAGCGTCACGATCGACACGTCTGCAATATCCGCGATCTCTGCCTGCGTGATCGGCAATTCGTGTTCCTGTGCCGCGAGATATAACGTCGCCGCCGTGAGCCCTGCTGGATGGCGACCGTTGTCCAGTCCCTCATCCATTGCTCGTTCGGCGAGCAGTCGTGCTCGTCGACGAACCGCCTGTGGAAGTTCGAGCGCGCCGACGAGTTTTGGGATGAGATCCTGTGGTGTCTGGATCGCTGTTTCGAGGCCGAGTTCGACGTTCAGGATCGAGTAGGCGTTTTTCAGCGCCTTCTCACTGCAGCGTGCAACCTCGGTGATTTCATCAGTGGAATACGGAAGCGATCGGCACCGACAGACTGCATAGACACTGCCTGCCGCGAAGCCTTCGAGTGATCGTCCTTGGAAGAGGTCACGATCCTGGGCCTGTCTGAAGATCGAACAGGCGAACTCGGTCGTCTCGCGTGTGAGTTCCAGCGCTGAGACGAGACGGGCAATCTCAGTGCAGCCAAAGGCGAGATTGCGTTCTGCTTTCGACTGGAAGCGTGCTCTGCTGTGCTCACGTCGGAGCCGGGCAAGTTGCCGACGCTTCTTCGCTGGGAGGACCTGGTGTTTCCCGTCTCGCCACTTGCCGATCTGACTGGAGAGACCACGATCGTGACGAGCGTTGGTCAGTGGCGCACCCGTCCGTTCGCGGTTCGGCCCACCCTCGAACGTTCGAGGTTCGAAGTCGTGTGCAATGCCATGCCCGTCGATAACGAGTCCGCACGCTTGACAGGTTCGTTCGCCACCATCGGTTTGGATTTCACCGTCGCATTCTGGGCAGGTGCCGCTGCACTGGTTGGAGATCGGTTCGTCGAAGCTACGCTCGTTGAGAATCGAGGTCATAATCGATTCGAGGCATCTGGTGTGACGCCCCGCACCCCTCCGGGGGCGATAAAACACGCGGGAACGGTGGCTGTGTGGACGGGATAGACAAGATGTTCTCGCAACCAGCAATCCGAGCAGGAGACGACGTTGAGAGTCACTCGAACGTCTGTCTGTCTGCTCGATAGCACTCCCAGCACGGAAATGAATTGGGAAGGTCATCGCAGTCACAGTCCTCGGGATCATCTTTCGTATCCTCCTGCTCGATTCTCACCTCGTCAAGAGAAGGTGTATCGCTCCCGCTCTCGCGAGTCCTCAAGCCCCCGTCGGCGACTAGTTTCGCTTCGCTGGCGAAGTCGATGATTGGCCGGCGCATTGCCACAGCAACACGGTGCTTGCATGCGTTCTCGTAGTGTTCGTCTGCGGGGCAGGTACACGACACTGGAAGCCCATCGCCGATTTCGACGAGATACTCGTGATTCTCGGGATCAGCGTGGCTCTCGTTTCGAACGAGCACGTTCGTCTCGAAGAGTTCGAACGTCAGGGCTTCGTACTGGGCGCGTTTTCGAATGCGATTTGGGACGTCGAGTCGATCGAGTGGATGATCAGTCATGGCGAAGTGCGAGGGGAGTGCCCCCGCACCCCTCAGGGGGCGATAAAACGCGTCGCGTCTCTGGAGCACTCACTGGAGACAAAGAGCGCGAAAACAGTTGTTGACGGGGCTTCGAAGCCGCTTCAACGAATTGATTTCACACGTCGTCCGGACGCGGGGCGTTCTCGTACTTGACCATTTTCTCGGGCTTGTCGGAGATCGTCTCGTAGATCTGTTGGAGCGTCTCTTCGGCAGCGAGCAGATTATGCTCCTCAAGGAATTCCCGCCCCCCATCCGTGAGGCCATAGAACTTCCAGGGATAGCCCTGCCGGCGCTGGTCGTCGTCCAGTGCGACTTCTTTGACGATACCGGCGTGGATAAGCTTCTGGATGTGCTTGTAGACGGTGGCGTCACTCACGCTGGGGTTGAGCTCCTCAAGTTCGTACATCGACGGCAGCTGCTCGGGGTGTTGGAGGATGTTGTTGATGAGCGCGAAGCGCGTTTGTTGGGTAACGAAATGGACGAGTTCGCGGGTTTCTCTTCCCTCGGCGGTTCCTAAATCGGTACTCATACGTCACAATTACTGCTCTGGAGACAAGGAGTTTAGTCTGGAGTAAACCACTTGAAAGCGAATTAGTAGTTGTCCTCTGGCACACAGTGGATGATCTCGTCGACGTGGCTGAGGAACTCTCGTGACAGCGGACGGGATCGGCCGATCAGCGTTAACCAACACAAACGAAGATTTGCCTAATCTGTTGGTTAATAGGCTGGTTCCCACTCCAATCGACGATTCACGACAACCGCTATTCTCCGTAGATACTGATCGATGGCCACCGAGTCTTCTCCGGCATCGGAAGGGGAATTGATGTCATTGCGACTGAGAAGGTCGAGTCGATGCTCAGGTTCGGTTACTACAATACGATGACGAGCGCGCCCCGCACCCCTCGGGGGATAGAACGCTGTCGCGTTTTGTCTTGGACTAGTCGCTATTCACTGGTGGGTGGGGTACATTCGTCCCCTTTCGCAAGGTCTTGGCCCCCCAGATCCCAACGACAAGGAGTGCCGAGAGCACCCAGATGGAGTAATAGAATTCGTCTGCGACCTCGATGGTTTCAGACACGAAATTGACCCAGCCGTGCAAAATGATCACCCCAAGGATGCTCCGCGATGTGTTGTTGTAGGTCCAGGTGATGATGACCGAGAGCGCGACAATCCCGATCATGAACAACCAGAACCCGTCTGTTGCGAAGCCGACCTCCTCTCGTTGAAACGATCCCTGAATGAAGAATAGCGGGAGGTGCCAGAGCGCCCAGACGATGCCCAGAAGGACTCCGGAACTGAACGCAGACCAGTTCAGCTGCAGTCGATCAAGCGCGTATCCGCGCCACCCTAACTCTTCAAGGAGCGGCGGCAGGGTCGCGAAGAATATGGTAGGCAAGACGGACACAGGATTGCGGCGCATATCCTGTACTCCCGCTCCCAACGTCACACCTGGGCCCTCCAGTACCGAATCAGCGATTGCTGCCGCGAGGGTCACGATGATCGGAACCAGGAGGATGATCAAGAGCCACTGTCGGCCGATTCGGCCAGGCTTACGGACACGGTTCCAGAAATCGGCGCGGCCCGGTGCATCGTAAACGAGGTACACGAATCCGATACCAGCAATGCCTGGCCCAAGAAGCCCCAGCAACAGAAGGGCCGCTCCCTGAGCGCTCGCAAAACTAACCCCAAGTGCAATTGCTGCGAGCCACCAGGTCCACGTCAGAGCGTACGTCACTGCAAAAAACAACCATGGGCTTCCCAGAGAGAGTGTGGTGTGGCCGATCAGTGGGCGGTCCAGTTCAGTCATGCCAACTCATACTCTCGGCTTCCGAATGTAGATAGGGTAACAATTCCTCATCAGCTATCCAGACCAGTTCGTTGTCTGTTCAGAAGTGATGATCGCCGCTCCTTACCGACGCCACGTTCGAGGGACGTTCCCCTGTTCTTCGACGAGATCGGCATAATCACGAAGGATCGCGATGAGGGCGAGTTCGGGGACTCCCCCTTCGGCAGTGGCGATGAGGAATGCTTGGAGTTGCTGTTCGGCGTCAACGAGTTCTGCAAGTTCGTTCTCGGGCATAGTTGCAAGGGCAAGGAATGCGCCCTCGCCCATCGGGGCGCAATAAACTACGGCTGTGCTGGCCGGGTGACGTGCAGTTCTTGCTCGCGAGTCCATGTCCTGAGCTTCTGGATCATGTATCTCGTCGCGCTTTCTTGGTCGAAGACACCGCGATCAAGCATATCGCCAGTCAGGTCTTTCAGGGCCTTACACCGACCGCGCATGACGCCGTCTCCAACGGGGACGCCTTCGTACCACCGAACGGTATAGTACGCGCCGTTGCCGATCGTCGGTGCCGCTTCGATGGTTTCTGAATCCTGCGTGAGCCCAAGCCAGCACGTTCGATATGGTGTGATCTCGAAGGACTTCGAGACGACGTAGAACGCCTCGTGATGGAGGTAATCAAGAGTCGTGAAGGCGATGTCGTCGAGCGAGATCGCGACTTCGATGGGATCGAGATCGATCGAGCAATCGTTCGTTGGTGGTGACCCAGGAGAAGTGTCACGAGGAATTTTGAGAAGTTCTTCGAAGTATGCTCGAATTTCCTTCGAGGGTGTATGGCCGCCAAAGGGCGTTTCCGTAGACAATTTATCTGTGAGTGTGAGGTTCATGCCACCCCAGTGTGAGTAGTGGCAGTTGTACAGTCCGTCCGGTCGTGCGTAGGCAACGAGTGCTCGATGTCCCATAGTTGATCTGCGGGGGTTCCCCCGCACCCTTCTGGGGGCGATAAAATGCAGTGGCTCTGTAATCGTCCGTCATTGACTCACTTCGAGATTTGTGAGAGATGAGGCGAGGCATGATTGGCTAGACGAAGATGAACACGACCCTGCAAGCTCCAATACAATTGCAATATTGCAATTGTACTGTAGTGAATTTACATTAATACTATTGTGTTTGAGAGTCTATACAGAGCCATGCCAGACAAGGCACCTTCGGAGGAAGCACAGACTGAAGAGACACTGCATCCGATCGAATCTCATCCCTTGATCGAGATTTTTGGCGACAATGCTGAAACACGGGTTATCGCAGCGCTATTAAACCACCATCCAAGACCACTGAATCCAGCCTCGATTGCGAACGCAGCAGACTTCGACGTCTCGACGTGGCACCGACACAAAGAGAGCCTTCTTGAGGGGATCGTTGAGAAACAAGGCCACGCTGGAAACTCACCGCTCTACGGCCTTCCAGAAGATGAGCGGACAGAGAAGCTGGAAGAATTGCGCGCGTTCCAGGGTGCGCACAGTCGCAACGAGCAAGAACTGGCTCTAGACGGGTGAGCTATCATGGCATCGAGTCTCGATATCCTCAGCCAGATCGATCTCTAGAGCGGGCTACAAAATCGGTGTGGAGAGTGGCTATGAGTATTCGTGTGTTAGAACTTGTTCACCATCAGCAGTGGTCACGATGATCATATCGCCGCCGTTGTTCCAGATGGCCGAATCGCTTCCCCAGTAGAGTGCGCTATCGGAATTACTTCCCGAGCCAGTGTACAGCGTGATCGTCTCTCCGGGACCCAGAGAGACGCCATCGGGGACGTAGTAGGTGTGATCAGCTTCATCAGCTATTGTCCAGCCACCGAGACCGAGTGTAGCGCTACCGGTGTTCTCGAAGACGATGTACTCGTCATTCTCGTTCTCGTGGTCGTCCCCACTCGCATCAGCGTGGACCTGCGCAACGGCGAGTTCACCAGAACCGGTCTGTTGGCGCTCAGTTACCGTCGGTTCAGGTGTCGGTGTCGCCGCGTTGCGACAGCGCCAGACGCCACGCTCACTCGATTGGGCATCATCCTCAGCATCGTAGAAGCGATCGGATTGCTCGAACGTCGAATCGTACACTCGTGCGTGACCTTCAGAGACGAACAGGTGGTTGACACTCTCACTATCGTGGACGACGTAGGCGAGGAGCCGACCGAACGAGCCACGACGGTCTGACTGACTATCGAAGACGAGTCGGACGGACTCGCCGGCGAGACGATCCTGCATGTACGCAGTGGCAACCTGCCCCTCTTCGCGTAGACACTCACGCCCAGCCTCTGAATCTGGGACGCCCTCGAATTCCTCTGGACTCGTCGAGCCGTACGTCTCCGGCGTGTCGACGCCCAAGAGCCGGACAGTGTCCTCTGTTCCGTTCTGGAATAGAATGTCGATCGTATCGCCGTCGGTCACGCTCGTGACCGAGACGACGACACCGGGTTGGTCAGGTGTTGGTGAGGGTGTCGCTGTGGGAGTGGGGGTAGGTGAGGGTGTCGAAGTGGTCGGTGATGTAACAGTGTTCCCTGGAGTGCGTGTCGCCGTCTCGGCACGTGAGGTCTGTTCATCAGTCGGGGCCGCTGTTGAATCTGGGGTCGAAGTAGTCCCTGACGCAGTTGCTGAGAGAGATGGCGTACTGGATGTCTGAGTTATCGAATGAGTGGTTTCTGCAGAGTTTTACGATCCAGCACAACCAGCGAGAAGACACAGTACGATCACTGAGAGAACAGTGAAACGACGAAAGAGCATAGTTGAAAATGTTGTTCCAATCACATTGGTGTTATGTGTAGATAGTAGCGCTGTAGATTATTGGGAAGTAACATCAGCCGAAGTAGCATCGACTGCGAGCAACGAGATATCTAAGATATCGTCGGCCTCGGCTATGATCTGGGTAATCAGCCCACCGAGGTCAATATCGGGGACTTCGAAGTCATATGTTGCATCCACAAACGAATAGAACTCAGAGAGGATTCCTTCGATTCGAGCAGGGAGATCGATCTCTTTCAGTGAGGAATCCGGGTGCTTGCGAATGAGTTCGAGTGTCCAGACTGTTGTAGAGATGAGATACTCCGTTAGTTCCTCAACCGACCGAAGGGCTGTTGCAGCGATACCTCGAATGGTGCAGTGAACTTCGCTCAGGACGAACCGATATGCATTGGAGGAAAAACCGCGAATTCGATAGAGATACCGATTGTTGAGATAACGAGTCCCCTTCCAGGCGATATTGTAGTTGAACGGTGTCGTAAACAGGAAGACCTCAATGGCGAAGACGCAGATGGAGAAATAGAAATCCTCGAATCGTCTGTCTTTGATTTGATCGACGGAATTCGCCTGAGCAGCTGCGGCATCAAGTGCATCAGCACTCACGAGGAGATTGTATCCGGCGACAGCAATCTGAGCGATCGAAGAAAAGTCCGCAGCAGTCGTTGCAAGACGGGCGAACTTACTGTGTCCAAGGTTGACGCTAAGGTCGTCCTCGATAATCTCAGTGAGTTTCCGAAGGCGTTGGAGTGTATCCGTGTCTACAAACCTGGTGACACTCTCAATTTGTTGGTCCTGCTCTAAATCGATCGTAATGCCTTCAGTGTCGTGGTGAGCAACAAGCTGATCTGCGAGTTGGACGCTTCGCTCTCGTGAGTCAGCATGGGTCCGGAGTCCAGATTGGATCCGGGCGAGAACGGCTTCAAAACGCATCGGGTCTGGCTCTGGCACGAGTCAACCCGAGTCGACAATGGATTTAAACATTACTACAGATAGATTAGGCCAATGGATGATCTGGAAGAGATTGCGGAGAATTTGACGCGCCGACACGTGCTCGTCGGTGCCGCAGGACTTGGTCTGGGAGGTGCGATCCTCTCACCGACACGCGTTGATGGCAAGTTGTCCAAGACGGAAGAAGAGCTAACATCACTCGCAGAAACAGTCGATCAGGCAGACGCTGCAGACCCCATCAAGGTTGACTTACTCACTCAGCATATTAGCGCAGCGATGACCTCTGTGGGTTCCGTACTACAGAGCAACAAACTCGATCAGGCCCGAGAGGATGCCACGTACTGGCACGGCGTCAACACCGATGTCAGTATAATTCCGGGGGTCAGTGAACCATCTGAACCACCGATTGAATCGCGAGTGAGAGCACTCCAACAGGCGAAGAACTACTATACTCAATTACAGCAAGTGCTCACCGAAAGTCGGACCGTGAGAGAGACGGTCAATACCGGCGAAGGGCGGGTGTTGTTACAAATAGAGGGGTCGCCATCACCAGCACCACCTGACCCCGTCGATTCACTCGCGACGAGTATTGCTCAGTTCGAGTATCCCGCTCCTGATCAGCAGACACCGAAAGTAGCTCGACTACTACCAGATGTTGAAAGCGTGGATACTGCTCTTCAGCGTCAGAGGGAAATCTATGACACCCACATAAAAATGCAGCAAAAGTACGTCGAGACTGGTACAGAGATTAGCGCAGGTGCGAGACAACGTGAACAGGAACAGTTTGAGAGTGCAGCAGAGACGTTCGGAAGGGCCAGAGAGAACGCACAGACAACGATCTCGGAGAGGTTAACGGCTTACTCGATGAGCGAAGTTTCGCTCACGCTGGGACAGTATCAACGTATCTTCAGCAAATACCAGACTGGTGCAGCAACAATGGCTCGGTCCTGCACGGTCTCTGAAGAATCTAAAGATAGAAATGCGCTGTTCAATGATGGTCTCGAACAGCTAATCCAGGCCAGAGAGATCGCCGCAAACGGAGTGTGAAAGAGATGCATCCAGAGCGCCTTCGAAGTATCGTCCCGATGTTTGGTGGGGCAACGAGCTACGTGGAGACGCTCGATTGGATTCTTGAATTCGTCTCCGAACACCAGCCAACGGAGGACGAACTGATCGGCTGGCATCGTGGGACGTTCGATCGTGTATCCAGTCGAGACTCGATCACACGCCGGATCGACTATCTGGAGAACGTTGGCTTTCTGGAACTACGCGATGGGCAGTGGGTGCTTGGCTCAGAGGGTCGGACGTACTTCGAGAACCGCTCAATCGAGAGACTACTGGAGATCATGTGCCGCCGAAACGTCGGGCTTCGGAGCCTCCTCTATACGCTTTCGCCAGGCCCGATGACGATCGATGAGATCAATCGCCAGCAACTCCAGACCCATCCCGAACTCGGCTGGGACCCCGCGAATACCGATATGGCAAAACAGCGTGCGAACTGGCTCCGGAGCCTTGGCCTCGTCGAGAAAGAGGGGCAAGCGTACAGGCTCACTGATGATGGCCACGAGTTTACTGAATCGGCTGTCGAGCAGTGGGCAGATGCGTCGACGCCGAGTGTGGCTGACGAGACAGGGACGATGACGGCCGGGACCTACGAGACGACCGTGACTGCTCGTGCAGTTGATCCAGAGTTTCGGGCGACAGTTCTGAATCGGTACGAGTCGACGTGTCCAGTCTCAGGTGTGGACCACAGCGGCCTGCTCGACGTTGCCCACATCCTCTCCTGGAGTGAGTATCCAGACCATCGCGCCGATCTCTCGAACGTGGTGCCGTTAAGCAAGCTCCACCACGCCGCCTTCGATCGTAAGCTGTTCACGATCGACGACGAGTACCGACTTCGGGTGTCGCCGTCGTTCGAGACAGAAAGTACAGTGTTACAGGAGACGATCGTCGACCGGGCCGGTGATCGATTCCCCGAGATTGCAGAGAGTGTCGATGCAGGTTATCTGAGTACGTACAATGAAGGGCTTGGGTGGGTTGCAGATTGATTAGGCAGCCCCGGTGGCAAATATCGATAAAATACTGAATAATCGTTTCTGGTCGCTATACCAGTGGAAATGGTATTTAACCATGGTCCTTTGGATTAAATGTTAGTATTACAAAATGCGAAGTGGCAATAATTATTATAGATTGTAGGAAAGTCACATACAACATCACTTATTGGAGAGCTCATCGATGGATCGGGCAAAATATCTCCTAAACCAGTGTATTAAATACCTCTTATTATTATTTGAATATATAAATTATTTTTATGAGAGATGTAGAGAAAGCTTACTGAAAAGTCTCAAAACGATATTAACTAATGTTATTTCTTCAGTTCTTGGTGCAATAATCGTTAACCAATATCTCGTCAGTGGCGGGCCACCAAATCAAAGACGACAACAGCCAACTGAAACACCGCAGAGTTCACCTGCGCATAGATCATCTGAGATAGCCAATAATACCACTGTGTTTGGAGAGGGAAAAACAACAACCACCCAAATTCGAAACACCTCCAAAGTGAAGACTACTCAGGATACAACTATCAACCAGACTAATACTGAAACATTCACAAAGGGGCCACCACCTGCCGAGGAACAACCGACTCAAACAGCCACTGAACAACTGACTCAAACAGCCACTGAAACGAGATTTCCTACATTTACAGGGACTCCAAGAATGGAGTATGATATAATAGAGAGCATCTCCCAAGGTTTGCTAAATTTGAACCCAGGTCTGCGGATATTCTTATTATCGATCATATTTTTCATTTCGACATTGATTCTAGCCAACATCGTCAATATGCTACGGAAATAGACCTGCAGAGATACTTCAGAGTTCTAAATCAGTATAATTCAAACGAATTTTATTTACTATGCAAGATTAACTCTTATAATAGTTTTCGCATAACAATGCTACACAGTATTTTGTAGCCACAGTTGCTGGCTTGTAGTATGTCTCACTTCGAGCCTCCAGAATTTCAGGATCTGACCTCCCAAGATGTTCGAGAGTACTGGGAGCATGAGGCCCACCAGTTCACGCCGTGGCTGGCTGATGAAATCCGAGATGAAGATTCCTCACACCTTGAGGATGTGCTGGGATTGGATCTACAGGTCAAAGAGACCGAGAAAAGTGTCGGGAAGTATAGCGTCGACATCGTCGCCGAGGTCACTGACGACGGTCGCCAGATTGTCATCGAAAACCAACTCGAGGTTTCTGACCACGACCATCTCGGGAAGTGTATTGCATACGCTGCTGGAGTCGACGCCGATATCATCGTCTGGGTAACACCACAATTCAACGACGAGCATAAGGACGCCTTCCAGTGGCTCAATAAGAATAGCAGAGAGGGAGTAGATCTCTTTGCCGTCCGATTAGAGGTCTGGCGAATCGGCGACTCGCCACCAGCCGTTCGGTTCAACCCGATCGAGGATCCAAGTGAGTGGAAAGAGAAGGCAAAGCGGAAGCAAGGCGAACTCTCCGAAACTAAGAAGCTCCAAGAAGAATACTGGACGCAATTCAGAGATCTCATTGCTGATCGGCAAACCCCGCTCCGAACACGCAAACCAAAGCCCCAGCACTGGTATAACAACCCGATCGGACGCTCGGGATTCAAACTCCAGTTTACTACAAATACAGTGGAGAACAACCTCTACTGCCAGCTTGTGATCAAGGATGACCCAGAGATATACCAAGAGCTAGAGTGTGAGCGCGAGCAGATTGAACAGGAGATGGGTGAGGAGCTTATGTGGAGTCCACCAGAGGAAGCGCAAGGCAATAGCAATCGGGCGAAGATCACGCTACGGCGATCCGGTGAACTCACGCAGAAAGACTCGTGGGAAGAGTATCATACGTGGATGATCGAACAAGGAGAGCGCTTCCACGACGTATTCTATGATCGAATTCAGGAATTCTGATCGAATGGTGCAGTAGCATGCATTGATTAGCCATTATGTGATTATTATCATACTATCGTTATGCTATAAGTTGGTTGAGTAGCCATCTATTGGCTATGGGAAGTGATGCGGAGGAGTTCATGGAAAAACTGAACTCTTTCAAAGAATTCAGCGACGGCAACGGTGGCCATTATTTCATAATGCAGTTTGAGGACGACAGCGGCCTTGTATTTGAGAAACAATCAAGCGCCGCCAGCCTCGCAATTGCAGAACTTTCACCGGTATCCCGTGGGTTGCTTGGTTCAATGAGAAGTATCGCAAAAGGGACCAACTTCGAGGTCAGGGAGGACAGGAACACTCAGCAAAATCTTCGACAGTTAATGAGGGAATAATAACAATATATTCAGTCATTCAGCAAGCCACTTTTCTCATTCTCGAAAGATATGCACAGAGCCAATTGAATCAAAGTCGTGGCAGTGCTGGTTCTCCACCGGGTACGGCGTCACTCGTCAGTTACCGATTCAAACTGATGTTCGGCCAGCTTGACCGGGGCATCATCAGGTATGCCAGAGTGATTGAGGAGTGATTCAGGATAGGCATCGTAGGCAAGACCGATAAGGAGCGGTTCGGCCTCAGCGAGATAGGCGTCGTATCCGTAGGGACCACCATAGCGGTCGGGATTCCACGCTCGAATCCAGAGATACGTTTGCCCTGAGAGTTGGCGAGTGCCTTGCTCAAAGAGTTCTGCTGCCCACGCAGTCTTCTTGTTCCCAGTGCCAAAGACGGTGTTCGAGAGTTCACCAGTGTGCCAGTAGTCGCCATCACCCCATCGAGCGAAGCTCCGTGTTGCGTCTCGCTCTTTTGCGATCTCCGTGAAGTTCGCGCTCAATACCTTTGCTACATCTGTCTGAATTATATCCAGAAATATTATGAGTTTGTATGATCATTAGAAAGAGAAATGGGTGCGCCAACTGTTTCGGAAATCGAAGATTCTGAGCTATACCATATTCTTGAACAACGAAATGCAGACATCCTTTGTCGGGTATATAATAACTTCAGTGATGAAGAACAGAATCGAGATCCAACAGAATACAACTCAGATGGCTGGAGGAGAGTTGTTGCGGGACATATCCCAGAAGAAACCCGCGAGTGGTTAGCTACCAGAGACAGGCTTAATCGAGAGAGCATAGATCGTGTGCATGCGGCAGCATATCTGAATGAAAAGTATAACCCGAAAGAGAGTCACCGTGACCCAGACTCTCTGTTTGAGCTGGCTATTTTAATTCACGAACTGGGACTTAAGGAATCGTTGACCGAGATTATTGTCGCCGCTCGGGTTCGGCAAAACGAACTCAAACGAACGTGGTCACTTGATAAAGCGTTGGATTTGGCAGATTTGGGGTCACGCATCGAGGAGTTTCACGAGAACTGGAATGGTCGTGAGGAACAAGCGAAAGCAGTACTTGTGGAACCAGAGCTCACGGGAGAATCAGCGGCGTCACTCAAGATTTTCCTTGAGAAAGGAGCCGGAGTAACGGAGGCGAATACATTTTCATTTAGGCAAGAAGACAATGGCGGCAAAATCCCGAACACACCATCACTTACTGAGATTCGGTACCGGGAGGTGAAAGATATACGAGTACTATTACAGATCAGCGAGAGGGAGACAAAAATAATCTTTACAGACGATTACTCACTGGGCTGGAATCGGGTATTGGACGTGCTGTTCGAATATATGTTTAATGTTGAAAACATCACGAACTCAATAGAACGAGAAAACATTGTTGAAGCAGAAGAGCTGCATGAGGAAGCTGCTGAGTCGATTACGACTGGCGATGAACCGATTGAGCAAGTGACTAAGTTAATCAGTGATCGCTCTGAGGAAGCAAAAACTGACGTTGATGATACTGACTATAGCGAGGCCCGAAAAGATTCGATTAAGGCCAAACTTGATGGCATTGAACTCTCGGGCTCTGAGATTGAAGATGACCCCAATTTAGACACTGAAGAATTTCGTCTGATTGGTCGCACAAACCTTGACGAGGTTTTCGATCGAATCGACATTGAAGCCAGCTTTCTTCGCTTCTTACAGCGGGCTGACGAAGAAAGTCTCGCCCTAGTGCTGAACATCGATGGTCGCCATATTACAGCTCGGACAACGGGACCACAACCAATAGATGGTTCTCGACTAGGAAGTGAATCGCAAATTGCGCTAAAACACTTCTTCGGGTATCCGACCACAATATGAATGAAGATCTTGCTGAAGCATTAGATATCGCGGTCGCTGACAGTGATGCTGGCCGGTTTGAACTGGGTGATGTTCCCCCAGAACTTCGCGGGACGGAGTACGTAAGCGGTACCGAACGCCTTCCCAACCGGTGTCAATATTCTGGATGTCGAAAGTCTTGTACGCAAAAACATCGCGAGGACGGCATCGTCAAAATGGAATGTCGGCGTAGCCCAAATCCTCACGAATTCACGGTTGATTCCTCCGAATACACATTTTACGATCTGGATTTCACCACATTCTTAGAGAATATCCTTTCACACATAGGAGAGGATGTGGCAACTATCGACAAGGATCTGCCGCGTCGAGTGACAGCGTCAACAGAGTCAGACCTTCAGGTGGTGTTGCCAGTTGAGCCCAGTGAATTTGAAAGAGAGATGATGGAAGTCTACGCGAATGCCCTACGGTCAGAGCAACCAACCCTGTTGTTAACGCCGAAAGATCGTTTGGAGGATTTGATCGATCTCGCATCATTATTGTCTACAGGTAGTCTTGTGTATGCTGCACCAATTGATGGGCTTCATGAGATGACTGATCATCTTCAAGCGATGGCAAGTACTGCGCGTTCTATTCAAAAAATGGAACGAGAATTTATAGAATCTCGCTACGAAGAAGATGATACTGAACTCGTCCATCAGGTGAACATCAATCCTCGATATATCCTTACCGAACTAAATCATATGCGTTTGCTCAGGAAGGCGGGGAAACTTTCCGGTGGGGACCGCTTAGAGACTGTCTCGGAACTGGGGTTCTCACATCTATTTTCAACCTATCCAGGAGAAGGTGGTGAAGACAGTAGCGGACAGAGCTTACCAGACAATTTGTATTGGATCCCCCAACTCACTGCGGGTGACCGACCCGCGTCGATCTTGGGTGTCGTTGATGCCAAATCGGGGAACTATGCAAATTTTGGGAAAGAAGAAGCCCGTGGGAAACACAACGAGTATTTAGAGAGAGCAGAGCGAGAAAAGATTGAGGTTGATAGAGTCGCACATACATTTCTTATTCTTGATTTTAAGGGACAGGCAGAGATTGAGTTTTTCGATAAAATGGATGTGTTCTATGATCAAAACACACATTTAGTAATTCTCACCGCCGATGCTCTTGCCATGATTATGTCGGCATACTTGGCGGCTACAGTCTCAAACGAGCTTGAAATGATTCGTGGCGATTTCAGAAGTATCATATACGCACTTTTTGAGCCCCAGGAATTCAGAAAACGGGACCTGCATGAAGAGATTCGCAACGTCGGCCGAGGTGAGGAAGATTATTTGAATCAGTACCTCACGCGTCCAAGGTTGCTAATAGTTACTAAAGGTGTCGTGAATCGGTTGCTAACGGACGCGCTCGATTCGTCGAATGAAATAGAAAGTGTGTACGAACGATACTTTAGTGATATGCCTGATTTCTAAAGTCGAATTTTGCAGGTAAATTTGTCATTAAGTTCTATGATGACAAAACGTTATTCCCGTAGAACCGAGTTGTTGTCCCCGACTACAACTGAGAAAGGGCACTCTTCGAGATAATATAATACCAGTAGACGAGAGGGCGATAATCAGTCAAAAAAACAGACCGATTATTAAAGCGCACTATCTTGCTTAAGATTGTCCGGCTCTACAAATTCTGGAGACATATGTGATTTATCGGGTGGTTCTTCCAGAAGGCGGTTCATGGATTTCGGCATTCCAAGCGAGTTCAACACCCAGATTGTTCTGGACTGCTGTTCATCGGCATATTCCCACACTAAATTAAATGACACTTGGATTTCTCCAATGTGGTCAAATAAAGAAATACCATGTTCTTCATCGATCTGAGCTTTTTTTAACGATTCAATAATGGTGCTGTAAGAGCTTGGACCGGAAATATCATACAAAGTATCGTTACCGTTGTAATTACACCAGAAGAAAGGTAATCCTTTGGCCCTGTATGAATCCCCGTCAGCTGGGAGTGTATTTAATATCGGCGAACAGTGCCCGTCAGGGGACTGCTGACGCTCAAAGTCAGGAATCTGAGAGATGGAAATGTCTTTATCCGTGATTGGTGTAATTCCAATCCTCAACTGTATATTTTCTACCCCGACTTCACCAGAATTTTTTAAACGTATGAAGATCCTATCATCAATAGCACCCCATTCCTCAATTTCAACACGAGGTGAGTTTATATTTTTTATATATTCGTTTTGTTTCCTAGATATTTTCTGCTGGCTTCCCATTATATTTGATTGCTTACGCATGAGTTCTGTTTGATATTCTATAAATTCAGTCTGTTTTTCAATATAGTCTCGTTGATCCTCATGTAAATTTGCCTGATCTATAGCCGTCTCTTTTTGCTCATCAGCTATGTTGCGTTGTTCCGCATACAGCGCTACCAACCAGAGAGATAAGAATAGAGAAATAGAGCCAGTGAAAATTGAGGCTACTGCTCCAAATTTATATGGTGGAGAGAATACGACCATATTAATGTACTGAAGATACTCCAATGCAACTACAAGTGTCAAAGATAGAATGCCAATGACAGTAATGACTCCTGCAGCATTTGTTGGCTTGACGTTCATATTTTGTAATTATGCCATGGATACATAGTTATTTTCAAGGATCATAGCCAACGGTCTACGTTTGTTTTCAGCTGGAAGAAGCTAATCCATTCAAGCCGACCGACAGATGTACCAAATCATGACTTTGACTCTATTTAATTGAAAGCAGTCCACGCCTGTGTATCCCTCTACGACAGAGTGAGGACGAAAAGAAGGATCCACAGTAACATCGAGATATCACATCTAGAAATAACTACCCAGAGCCTAGCTGACCTCTACTCGTATCCCCTGAAGATAGAGCTGCTAATAACCGCGGGTGCACCAGACGATGCCACCGACAGCACCGTCGCCACAACTTTAGAACGGACACGGGTTGAGGATACTTTACAAACATTTGGTAAGAGTGTTATGCTGAAACTTGAGAATGAAGACAGATTGGTAATCAATCGTCCCATCTCTCAGTAAGATCGGTTGACGCTCCGCTGGTCAAAAGTGACTCGGGTCTACAGAACTATGCAATCAGTCGAAACCCGAGGTGTGAATCCGTTAGCAATGCAAGGTAACGACCGTTTCTCCACCCCCGCGCTGTCTACGGCTTTAACAGAGAAAGGGCGGCAAGGAATGACGATTGAGATACTACTGTACGGATAATTTAAGTAAGCAGGTTACAAATCGTTTTTCGAATGCCAGACGGCGATGATATTCACTCGGTCGACAGGATTGCGGGGGAATTCCGACGGAGTACATATTCTATTTTTGAGGACAGCCGCGAGAAGGACATCGTACTGTGGCAGCCCGGGACAGTCGTAGATGACATTCGGTCGCTACCCAGACCAAGAGAAGCAAGACGAAGGGCGAACTCGTTCCTGAGTCTGGCAGGTGACAACGACCTCGCGATTGCTCCCGAGTGGAGTTACAATGTGGAGTGGGTGTTCGAACACGACGAACTGTTCGCCGACGCGAGCCCGTTGTTTGTCCTCGGCTGTCGCCCAGTAGAGATTGAGACGATGCAAGAGACTGTCGCGAACCTCGAAGAAGACTTCCACGTGATAGGGGAGGACGTACCCGACGACCCCGGCAAGGAGTTCGTTACCCCAACGATCGTCCCACTACGAGCGGACGCGTTGGGCGATATCGACGAGCCGACGGTCGTGATCCAGTACAAGACTCACCCGATGAGCGAAGGGGCGAATCCTAACGAGGCCGACAACCTTGCGATGGGGAACCGAATACATCACTTCGGGCCGTCAAGCGGAGCTGGAATCGTTGTCTGGACTTGTTCGGACCTGCTGAATGATGACCTCAGAAATCAAGTTGCTAACTACATCCAAAGAGGGAATATCCTCGTCCATACACAGTGTAACCCGAAGCCGTTTCACCCAGAGTGGACCCGTTTTCGCTCACGTATCTTCAATAATAGGAACGATGTAACTTACATCTGTGCAAACTGGGGGGCTATCCCAGGCGAAGACGGAGACGGCGTACAGTGGGGGTATTCGGGTGTATACCAGAAGGCTCGAGAGTGGTCGTCATTCGAGAACTACAATAGAACATACAACAACGGGGGTCTACACGGAGTGAGCTCGTCTAACCGCGCCGAATACGTCTGGACATTGGTCGATGACGGGGTAAGTCGACTGCGTATGCGCCGCAAAGGGAATGGACCTGCTCCGGCACAGGGACTACGGCCGGAGCCACAGATACTGTGTACGCGAACCTGGAACGGGTCGGCGTACGACGAACACCCTGATGGGATAGACGAGTGTGGATGTGAGGTATGTGACGACTGCGACTGTCGGACGTGTTCAGATTGTAAACTGAGGGAACGACAGAGTCAACTGCCAGACTCACCACGCGACGCGGAACTCGTCGCCGCTGTCACACTCTGGCGACTCCAGATGGAAGAGGTGGGTAGTCTCGATGAGAGGTGGGACGTACCGCTGGCGGCACTCAAGAATCTCCAAGCGAACGGGAATGAAGAACTGGGACATTCATTCGCGGCCCATGGACACCGGAAGGACAGCAGCGTAGCGAAGAACA
This sequence comes from Halomicrobium sp. HArcht3-1, assembly GCF_058933345.1. Taxonomy (NCBI): domain Archaea; kingdom Methanobacteriati; phylum Methanobacteriota; class Halobacteria; order Halobacteriales; family Haloarculaceae; genus Halomicrobium; species Halomicrobium sp. HArcht3-1. Next base: position 20,604 of record NZ_JBZYDM010000007.1, read on the forward strand.
CGAGATTGCTCCTCCAGACGTTTGAAGCGGCGAACGAGGAGTACAGTCGTTCCATCGACCTCGCCGACCAATGTGGACCGCTGGATATCCCGGTCAACGCAACTGACAGCAGTGAGGGAGGCATTGACATTTCGCTGTCGCTACTCTATAACCCAACGCAGGGAGAACACAGGAAACGTCTCACCGATATTGCCATGTTGTGGGACTACCAAGAGGACCGGAATTTTAAGCCACTCGTCTTGATGGATTGGCCAGGGAATACGGAACTGAAACAAATCGATGGATTAGAAGACGTGACAAATGGCAGATTCAAACCTGAAGACGTCACTGCGAGTAGTTCGCCGGTCGAATTCGTCGGGGTGAATCGATGACCGACATCCCTACAGAGCTGGAAGAGACTGGAAAGATTACAGAGCTCCATCCTGTGGATGGCAATGGTGACGAGGCCTACTCAGTGGAGAGTGTTGACTCGTTGTACCGAATCGAACGAAACCGAGCACAGGGATTCGATGACGAAGTGCTGTTCGTCCGATTTCTAACGGGTGGCGACCACGATTGGGATAGGTTGCTGGAGACGGACACACGACAGCTCGAACTTGAGTTCTACGACGATGATACGCCGAACCAGTGGAACATCCAGCTTTTCTGGGTCTACGAGGACGATAGTGAGCCTGAAAACGATTTTCGCCGCGATTTTGAGAGAGAGACCAAATTCGCCATCCGGCGGTGTGTTCCACGTGAGTCGCTGGAGGAGTTCCTACGCCCGCTGGAGTACAGCCGCAGGGCACTGTCCGGCGTAAACGCCGATTTCGGGCGCGATGCGCTCCTCCAGCGAGTAACCGGCAATGGCCTGGGGTTCCTGTTGGATCAAAGCACCAGCCGCGACGATAAGTTCGAGCGACTGCTGGGAATTGACATAGATGATGTTGATGGCGCTAACGTCCCTTCATCGCCTACGACCGGCGACCGCCCACCGGCCGTTGACACTATCGAACTGGGAGACTTCCGAAAGAACGCATCCATAGAGCGACTCAAAGCGTCGCAGTTTACCCTCCTGTATGGTCGAAACGGGGCTGGTAAGACCAGTGTTCTCGATGGGATCACGATGGGTCTCGTCGGCCAGACGCGCCGTGACGATGACCGTGTTGGCACCTACGACGAGCTGAGTGTCACGTTGAAGGGCAACGACGAACCGCTACCGAGGGACTCAGATTTGGTGAACGACCGGGTGGCCGACTGGTTCGGTTTCCGACCCCAGGGACCGGCGAGACGGCATGTTGAGTTCTACCGTGTCAACTACCACGAGGCCGGCGAGACGACGCGACTGCTCGAATCACCGAGCGACTTGAAGATCGAACGAGTTTTCCGGAATTTCCTCTACGGTGAAGACCTCGCGTACGCTAGGAAGGAGAAGGACAAACTTCTGGAAATGCTCGATGGAGAGATCGAGAATACAAAAGAGGAGATCGAGGACATAGAATCGGAACGAGAAGAACTCCAAAATCGACGTAATATGGTGAATGAAGCGCTCTCGACACTCGGGAGCGCCCAACGCGACCTTTCCCCGGCAGCGTCTTCGCTCGTCGAAAACGACGACTCGGGGGGTGGAAGAGAACGGACAGACGGAGTGAGACGGAATGACGAGGAATCGCCAAATGAACAGATTTCACGATGGCGAGACTGGATGGGGCGGTTCGAGCGGCTTGAGGAGGCACTTGATGCCTCAATGTCAGACCTGACTTGGGAGACGGCCCGCGACCTCCGGCTGGAGCTTGACAATGAGGTCGAATTCCTCCAGCAGAGAGAGAAGGACCTCAAGAATGTTCGGGAACTAAAAGACGAGCGGCGCCGACTCGTTGAGGTTGTGAATCACGTCGAGTGCCAGTCGAATCCAGAACTACCGTTCCCGACGTTCTTCACTAGACTCATCTTTGTTGCTAATGGAATTAGCCCAGAGGAAGCACATCAGCTCGTACGGGGAATCGAGGAGACAGATCCCAAAGTCGACGAGATTCAGTCGATTCAGTCCACCAAGCCGTGGTACGCGACCGTCGAGACGGCACTACGCGAACGGCTAGAGGACCTGAAGGAGACCCGCAACCGGCTAGCGGAACTTGGCGATCTAGAGGAACGCCGGCAAGAACTCCGTGAAAAGATCCGTGCGGACACTGAGGAGTACCTTGAAATCACCGACGAGGAAGATGTTCAACACTGTCCGGCCTGTTACATCGAACAGTCTGCTGAGGAAATCCGGACACGCGAGGAGCCCGAGTACACACACGACGCTGGCGGTGTTCCAAAGAGCCTCACCGAGTCCCTGGAGAACGTCGAGCAGGCGCTGAAGATTGTCAAAAGGGTTGACCTAGCAGCTATTGATAACGAGATTCGTCGGTACAGCGACCGCCTGTGTGGCCTCGACGACGTTCCGCGGCTGTTCGGTTTCGTTGCGGACGGTAAGGAGGGAGTTCTACCCCCCGAGACAACTCTCGATACGGTGGAGGTGATCGCTAAGTTAGCACAGAACCAGACTGTCGACAAACGGTCTGCCGATGAGGTGCTATCAACGATGGTAGAGAAGACCGAGAGCGACATCGAAGAGCAGACTTCGGGAATATGCGGCTTCGAACAAAACACGAAGATACGGCGACAGATCGACGACTGCGAAACTCGATTGGAGGCTATTCATCGGGGCCTCGATGTACTCGAAGACCAGTGGCCGGAGGAAATGCTCGACGCCAGTCTCACGGTCGAATCCGACCGTCGGACGTTTGAGTTCGCAGTCGAAGAGGCCGCGGACGCAACCGTATCTAAGCCAGCTTCGAAGTTATCGGAGGAGATCGAGGCAAAGACTGAGGAGGTCGACCGTCTGGAAGATGATGTTGAACGCTTTGAAGAGGCGCACGGTTACCTCAAGGAGACGTTCGAAGGTGTTGAACAGAGTCTCGACGAGGTACTCGGGGAGTACACAGAGATAGTCACAACACTGTTTAAAGTGTTCCAGCGACCCTACGATTTCAAGCGCGTCAAACTCACTGATGACAACGAGAACTTGCAGGTCGTCCGTCGGGAAGATGGGGAGATGGTAGGGATCGATGAGATGAGTTCCGGCCAGCGAACGGCACTCGTTTTGGCGATCTTCGTCACAAACAATCTTGCACACGACTCTGCGCCGCCGCTGATGCTGTTAGACGAGCCGTTCGCGCATCTGGATGAGTTAAACACACTGTCATTCTTTAATCTCGTGATCGAACTCGCGGTCAGGGGCGACCGCCAGATCATATTCGCTACTGCGAACGACAACCTCGCCTCGCTGCTGGAACGCAAGGTTGGCGAAACTGACGCGTTCGAGCGCGTCAATTTGGAGAAGCGTCCGAGTTAGAGAGTTTGTCTAGATGATAGCCGGCTGATCGTAGAAATTTACGAATATGCTGAACCTCTCGCTCCCTATCAGGGGAATTCGTCCCGAGTAGTTCTTCAATCACCTGCTCTCCGTCCTCGCAGAGAGTGATTGATTCGTTGAAGGGGGTATCCTCGAGTGGCTCTCTTCGCTCATCGACAAGGATCGACTGCCACCCACCCTGGTACTGGTATCGATAGAGAGTGATCGTGCGTACAGTGTCATCTTTGATGAAAAACCTCATTTGTTCGCGCTTGCGAGCGACTGCCAGCTTCCCGCTTTTGAGGTCTTTAGCAAAGTCATCGAAACTGTGGAATTCGGCAGGAACCTGGCCATTGACGATGTGTGTGATAATTCCCGGCCAAGTGAACCCGTATACGCGCTCAAAGAAGCTGATACCATTGTCGTCAGGAGAGCCAAACACGAGGAGAAGGTCACCGAGCTGGAGTTCTGTACCGTCTACGCTGATATGCGACGAATAGGGATGGGCGTCGCCGTCGTCAAGGACTTCAATATCCGGCTTCGTCATACTGGTCGGGTCAAATCGGAGCTACAAAGAGATGGCTAATAATCTCGCGAATTGGCTGTGAGATTTGGCTAGAGGGGGGGTATCATAGCCGAGCTACTGATCAGTTATACTAAATTCATCTTATAAATACCAAATGACTAAGTCAACAGTCTGTATACATCTTGATTACCTACTGTGCTCGAAACTCAGGGGACCGGACATTTCGTGATACAATTATGCCAATGATACGAGTACAGGACTGGATGAAAGAACAGTTAGTGGAAATGAAGGACGAAGAAGACCACACATCCCTCGATTCCGTCATCAAGACACTCCTCAAGGAACGCGCAAACGATATCACCTCTCCAAACGAATGAGCGATACGCCCACAACCACCGGCACGATGAATCGCCCACCGAGTATTTTCGATTCCTGCGAACCTCGCCAGGACGTTCTCACCGGTGAACTCGCTGAAGACCAATTCGCGGCTAGCCTCGCGGATGTCGCCCACAGCGACGACGCTCCTGATGTCTACGCTGATCCTCGACTCTTCTTCGAGAAAACCTACCCCACTAGCGGTCTGCAGGAGCTTCTCACACGTCTCGCAACCCGTTTCGTCGGCGCACATAACGGCGACTACACCGGCACGAACGGCATTCTCCGACTCGACACCAGCTTCGGTGGCGGGAAAACCCACAACCAGATCGCCGCGTATCACCTCGCAGAGTCGCCGAGCGCTGTCCCCGATCTGTCTGACTTCATCCTCGAGCAAGACATTGCGGACGAGTATACTGACGCCGCTGCACTTGGCCTCGACGTCAACTCGGCAGTCTTCGTGGGCACCCATGTCGACGCCGAGGACGCTCGCTCGAACTACGACGACCCTGACGCCCCCGCAACGAAGACGATGTGGGGGGAAATGGCCTACCAGCTGTTCGGACGGGAAGGCTACGAGTTCCTTCGCGAAAACGACGAGAACCGTACGCCTCCAGGAACAACCAAACTCGAGCGGCTCTTTGAGCGGAACGACAATCCATCGCTCATCCTCATCGACGAGATTGCCGCATATCTCGAGCAAGCTGCCGCTGTCGAAATCGGGGATTCGACGCTCGCAAAGCAGACGAATACCTTCCTGATGTCGCTGCTGTCCGCGACACAGAATAACGACAAGGTCACAGTTGTCCTCAGTATCGCGGACACCGCCTTCGCCGACCAAGCCGAAGATGTCCGTGGACTCGTCTCCGAGACCATCTCTGAGTTCAACAGTATCAGCGACCGTGTCGAGGGATCCATCACACCGACGGAGGACAATGAAATTGCGGCCGTCCTGCGCCACCGCTTGTTCGAGAGTGTCGCGGGAGATGGGCGTGATGCGACTGTTGATGCCTATATGTCCCTCTACACGGGTGATCGTGACTCGTTCCCCGACAGTGCGACTAATCCGGAGCATCAGGACCGTCTCGAAGACAGCTACCCGATTCATCCGACGGTCATCAATACACTCACTGAAGAACTGGACTCCCTCCCATCCTTCCAGCGCACTCGCGGTGCACTCAAGCTTCTCTCCCGCGCAGTCTACCGACTCTGGCAGCACCAGAGCGACTACCAAGAACGCCATTTCGTCCGTCTGTTCGATATACATCCCTCCGATGGGGACGTTCGTTCGACGCTTCTCCGGTTGTTCTCGTCGGTGGACATGGACTTCGAGGCCGCGATCAAAGCCGACATCTTCTCGGAAGATGGAACGGCGAACGCAGAGGAAGAAGACCGGAACTGGGTCAAGAACGGACATCCCCCACTCGGAACACATCTGACGACGGCGATCCTCTGGAATAGCATCGTAAAGGGAGCCGACGGTCGCGGCACTACACGCCGGCCTCTTCGGCACGCGATTGCCAACACCGAAGTCGAGCTAGCGCACTACGACGACGCGCTGAATAACCTCCTTGGAGAGGGACGTCGGTCAGCGTGTTTCTACCTGCACGGCGACAACGGTGAGAAAATCCAGTTCAAGTCAGAGGCGAACCTTACGAAACTCATCGATTCCGTCGTCGAGCAGCTACAAGACGGGCTCGCCCGTCGGCATCTCGAAGAAGCCCTCGACGAAGCGCTCGGTCAGGGTAGTCTGAACGTGATTGTCGGACCGGAGGAGCCGCACGAAATCCCGGATACGGCCGACGAAGCGCATCTGTGCGTGATGGACTTCGATACGGTCACCATCACGGATTACGAGACTGTCCCAGAGGCGATCCAAACGCTGTTCAAGAATACAGCATCGTCGAGTGGGGGGCAGAAGACACCACGAGTGTTCAAGAACAACGTCGTTTTCCTCGCAGCGAGTGCGAACGACGTGACCGACGCAAAGCGAACCGCAGAGCGCGTCGCCGCCATCAAACACATCCAGTCTAATCTCGGCGATCAATACGATCTCAACACCGAACAGCAGGACAAGCTCGGTGAGCGTCTCGATAGCGCGAAGGGAACGCTCGATCAGGACATCAAAAAGGCGTATACGCATCTCTACTTTCCGACTGGAGATGGCCTGCCCCATCGAAACGTCACGACCGACAGCACCATCCATCAGAGTGTCGTCGAGAAGCTCGATGAAGCAGGCGCGATCATCCCCGAGGGAGAGGACGCCTACGGTGTTGATTGGTTCGAGGCGACGATTTGGAACGTCGGCTCGACCTCGATGACGACGAGAGCAATCGAAGAACAGTTCGGGAAACGCCAGGATGCGGAGATTCTCCTGTCACCCATCCCACTGCGAAAGACGATCGCCCAGCTCGTCCGTGAAGACAGGTACGCCTACTGGGACGAGGAGCAGAAGACCGGGTACTACACGCCCGAGACGACGCTCACGGCAACCGATCACGAAATCGACGATGCGAAGAATCTGCACGCGGGCCTCAGCTATCAGGACGTGAAGCTCTCGCAGTCGCACACACTCTACACCTCGCTCGATGAGCTGGTCGACGACGTCGGGAGTGAGATCGACTGGGAGGAACCCGACGAAGCCGAAGAGCAAGAGGACGAGACTACTGACGACGATGATGAGGAGACTGGCGGCAGTAGCGGCGGCAGTTCAGGTGGCGATGACGAACCTGAGCCGTTCAGTAAACTCATCGAAGTTCGCACCTCTGAGCCCGCACACGTCTCTCGGGCCCTGCAGGAAATGCGGGCTGACATCGCGGATGAACTTACCAGCGCTCGCGAGGAGTACGACGGACACCCTGACCAACTGACGCCCATCGTCGAAGGCGTCTGGATCCATCTGGACGGGGCTGATGCGTGGAAAGGTGCGTGGTTCACCGCGAACAAGCTCAGCAACTCAGATGATTTCGCGGAAGACACCACAATGGACTTCGATTATGAAGCCAACGACGGAGCCGACTCGAAATCAGAGTTCGAAGTCGATTTCAATGGACGCCCGGAGGTCTTCGCAAGCCACCTCCGATTTAACATGGAGCCAGAGGATCTCGCGAATCCGGACGGCGGTCGAACCGCAGAGGCCAAGTTCGCCATCGAATTCAAAAAGGAAGACGATCGAATCTATGGGGAGATGTTCGATGCACTTGACGAACTCCTCGCTGTGGACAACGCATTCACTGTCACGATGCACACGCAAATCCGTGTGATCGAATCCAGCGAGGTGACCCAAGTATGAGCCAAGGCATCGCCGAGGGGAATTCGTTCGCCTTCACTACCGGCGCGTACGGAAATCGGACGACGTTCGTATTGACGCGTGATCGGGTCGACGACCAGCACGAAATCACGCTCTACGAGCTGGCGCCCCGTGATATCGCGACGGCTCGACGAGAACGGTTCGAGAGAGTGCAAAAAGGGGTAAGCGTCTCAGTACGTGAACTGGAGGAGGCCATTATCGGCGACCGTTCTCCGTCCGAACTCCCCGGGGCAGATGACGCGGCGTACGATTGGGATGACTGGTGTGCGATTCGTATCGCAACGTTACGCGGCGGGGCGTTCAACGAAGTCAGTTTCCTCATCGAATCGACCTTCCGTGAGCTGAGTCTTGATCCCGAAACCGTCTGTACAGGAGACCCAGCAAGCGTGAGTCTCCCCGAAGCGGCCGGTGTTCGGCTCTCGATCGCGTTCCGTGCGATGAAGCCGATGCGACGTCGAGACCGTCTCCGAGAAGTCGCAAAGGGAATCGACCAGATGAGCCTGGGTGAATGCTACTACTGGCACGCCAAGGCTCGCTCGCCGTCCTCGCCCAGCGGTACGAAAGCACTTCGCGTTCTGCTCGCCGACCACATCTAACGGGATTTCGATATTATGAGCGACTCTCACACGACATCCGAGACCGAATCAGAATCTGACGATGAGTACACCTCGTTGGCAATCGAGGGCGAACTTCCCCTGAAGGCGGTGGGGATTGAGAATCTCAAGGAAGCGAACCCGAAGCACATGCCGCCGCACCGGTACATCCACCCGTGGTTCGCTCGCCGCCCCACCCCTGCAGCTCGCCTTGCCATCCTCGGGTCAGTAATGGAGGAGGGAACGAGCGCGGATGAACTGCTGTCGCTGATGCAGATCGGGCCAGATGGTCTTGAAGAGAACATCAGCGAGTACGTTCAAAAGCGCAAGAGGAGCGAAGGAGATCGTGATGGCACGCTCGGTGAATGGTATGGCTACCCAAGGCCGTTCACACAGACCCCGACCGAAGACGAACTCGCAGACCTACATACCTCTTTGCGAGAGACCTGGGATGGTGAATTACCGACTGTTCTAGATGCGACTGCTGGTGGCGGAGTGATTCCCTTCGAGTCAATCCGCTACGACTTGCCCACCATCGCGAACGAGCTGAATCCCGTCCCGTCGGTGATTCTGAAGGTGATGTTGGAATACGCGCCGGAGGTCGGATCGCTCGAAGAAGAACTCTACCAATGGCGCGACCGGATCCAAAAGAAGGCGAGCGAGGAGCTCGACGATCTGTACCCTACGAAGCGGGATGGTCGTGAAGTGCTGGCCTCAGCCTGTACGTACCACATTCAGTGTGAGTCCTGTGCTGGGACGGTCCCGTTGGTGCCGAAGTGGTGGCTCCACAAACGTAGCGCCAGCGAAGGCGTCGCGATCAAACCCCACTACGAGAACGGAGACGTGTCGTATGAATGCGTTGAGCTCACAGAAAATTCGACTATAGATTTCGATCCATCGGATGGTCCAGTATCTCGTTCGGATGTGGAATGCCCCCACTGCGGGGTGATTACAGAATACGAAGAGACGAGAGAGCTATTGAAGAAAGGGAAGTTTGAGTATCAGATATACGGGGTTAAATACGACGATCCCCGGGGTGGATCTGGTTACCGTGCTGGCGAAGAAATCGACCAGCAAGCGCTCAAAAAGGCTGAAGAGCGTATTGAATCCGATTTCGACCTCCTGACCTTCCTCCCAGAGAAAGTTGAAGTAAGTAGCCGAATCACCGATCCAGCAACTTATGGAATGGAGGAGTGGCGAGATGTCTTTAGCCCTCGTCAGCTAGTTTCTCACTACGAATACTGTCAAGCATTTCACGAAGTAGCGGACGAAATCCGAGAACAGCACGACGAAAAGACCGCAGAAGCACTTCTCACCATTCTCACTATCGCCGCCAGTAAGATGGTTGACCGGAATTCGCGATTGTCCTCGTGGGATACGGGGAAAGGCTATCCAAATCCGATCTTCGTTGGGAGTAACTTCTCTTTCTGCCGTATCTTCTGTGACAACAACCTCGCGGCAGATACGATGGGGTACAAGGATCTATCTCGGAAGGTTATCGACTCCTACGAAGAACTAGCAGAGATGACGGCCGGTCGGAATGCTGCTGAAGTCTACTGTGGTGATGCGGCAAACCTCACAGATCAGGTTGGGACTGATGAGGTACAAGCTGCCGTTGTTGATCCGCCCTACTATGACAGCATCATGTATGCACAGCTATCTGATGTCTTCTATACGCTCCAAAAGGCCTATTTGGACGAGATACACCCGAGTCTATACGCATCTGAGCTGACAAACAAAGATGATGAGGCGGTAGCTAATGTCTCACGCTTCGAAGGATTAGAGGGGGAAAAATCGAAGAAAGAGCTCGCCAAGGACGACTATGAGAGTAAGATGTCGTCAATCTTCTCTGAACTTTATGATGTCATTGAGCCAGGCGGGGTCCTGACGATAATGTTCACACATAAAGAAACGGATGCATGGGATACACTTTCCACTTCGTTGATTGAGTCTGGGTTTACAATAACTGCGACCCATCCAATTACCAGCGAGATGCCAGTCCGAGCTGGTAAACGGGAGACTCAAAGCGCAGATAGTACAATCCTTCTCACTGGACGAAAACCTGAGACAGAAAAAGAGCGAACGGGAGAGGCAACCCTGTGGGAAGATGTTAAATCAAAGACGCGTAATGCGGCAAAAGATGCTGCGCGTGAGTTGCTGGACTCTGGGTTGAGTCTTACTAAAACAGACACTATTATCGCAGCCTTCGGTCCGACACTGCGCGTATTTGCTGATAACTATCCAGTGGTAGATAAGAAAGGAAATGAGGTCCCACCACGTGATGCCCTGACGGCTGCACGTGACGCCGTCGCCGAAGTCTTGGCTGAAAGGTATCTGGAAACGAAGGGATTCGACGAGCTCGATGGTCTTACCCGGTGGTACGTCCTCTCATGGCTAATATACGACTCTGATACGATGCCCTACGACGAAGCTCGGCAGCTTGGAATTGGCGTCGGCGTCAACATAGATGATGTCAAGCGTGATACAAAGATCTGGGGTAAAAGTAGCGGTGATGTCCAGCTCAAAACCCATAGCAACCGGGTACAGGACATCGTACGTGTTGAAAACGGAGAGGATGTCTCTAGTCGGAAATATCCGGTCGACCCGACTAGTGAACGGTTCAGCTATGGGATCGACACCGTCCACTCTGCCATCCACGTTTACGAAACCAAAGGTCCAGAAGCTGCCTGGGAGTGGCTATCCGATCGCGGCCTGAAGAATGACGAGCGATTCCGTACTACCGTCACCGCTCTCCTCGAGGTACTCCCCCCAGAACACGACACTGCGGAGTCTCTTCGAGATATCCTCTCGGGACGCACAGGCGAATACCTCGATATCGACATCAGCAACATCAATCTCAACGTTCGAGGCGAGGACGACGGAGAGAGTCAAGCAGCACTCAACGAGTTCGAATAAATGACCCTCAGGGACGTCTCGTGGGAGCCGGTGTACGAGAGCGAGTTCCGGACCAACCGGACGCTCATGGAGACGTTCTACCGGCCATTCCTCAACGAGGTCATCCGCTACGACCGGCTCGCCGGCTATCTGAGTCTGCGTAGTCTGGCGCACGCTCTCGAAGGGGTTGACTCCCTCCTCGAGACTGATGGAACAGTACGTGTCATCGCTGGAGCCGATCTCCAGAAGCGCGAGAAGGGAGCGATGTTCCCTGACGCAGATGAACCCCTCGAACCGTGGGTTGAGTCCCAACTCACCATCATCGCGACCCTCCTCGACCGCGGCGACCTCCAAATCAAGGTCGGCGACCCCAAAGGCGGTGACGGACTCTTCCACCCGAAGCTCGGCATCGGTGTCGATCGCGAGGGCAATAAGATCAGCTTCGAGGGAAGTATCAACGAGACGCTCAGTGCGTGGCAGTACAACTACGAACGCTTCAAAGTTCATCGCTCCTGGAGCCGCGGCGAGGCGAAGTACGTCGAGGAAGACGTATCGACGTTCAACGCACTCTGGAACGGCTTCCACCCCTCCGTCGATGTCTTCGAGCTCGACGAAGCTGCACGCCAGGACCTCATCGACTGGAAGGATACCGATGGAACGCTCGAGGAACACGTCGAGCGGGTCCAGAATCACGACCCCCAGACGACGGTACCCGAAGACGATACCGCTGGTGTCGTCTCGGTCGCCGGACGAACACCGGGAGGTATCCATCTCGCAGAGGATATCAGTACTGTCACCCCCTGGCCCCATCAGCGAACGATCTCCGATACCGCAGTCAGTATCTACCCGAACAACCTCCTGTTCTGTGACGAGGTGGGGCTCGGCAAAACTATAGAGGCTGGCCTGACCCTCTCACGGCTGATGCAGGTCGGAGAGGCTGAGCAAGCGCTGTTTCTGGTTCCTGCAGGGTTGGTTCAGCAGTGGCAGAACGAACTCCTCGACCGCTTCAATATCCACGCCTACTATCACGAACGATCCTACGACGGCGATTACATGATCGGCCCTCTCGGAGACGCAGAGGATCACCGCATACCCACATCCGGAGCGGTCGACGCCGACACGTGGGAGAACACGCCGATTGGTTCGTTCGTTACGGAGAGAGATGAGCCAACCGTCGTGATCGAGTCGTGGCATACCGCCCGCCGCGAGGGTAATCAGGAACACGTCGCTCCACGCACCGACGAGAGTGTGTGGGATCTCACGGTCGTCGACGAGGCACACAGTGCTCGCGAGGAGACGAAACTCTACGACCTGCTCGGACAGGCCGAAGAGGCCTCCCGGTGTCTCTACGCTCTCACGGCGACGCCCATGCAGCTGAATGTTGGCGAGCTCTACGATCTCCTTCGACTATGTGATCTCCCAGAGGGTTGGGACGACAAGGACCGATTCGTTGAGTTCTTCGAAACACGGCAAGCACTCGAAGATAGTCTCAGTTCCGTCGGCTCTCGGTATCAGAATATAGCCGATGGACAGCAACAGGTTCTCCAACAGTTCCAGAAAGAGCTCGATCTGGAGGAGGACGAAGGCCGACCGAGAATTGAACGGTTCGGGAAACTCATTCACGAACATCTCACGTCGAATCCCGGCTACGACGAGCAGGCGAAGGCGCTAGTCGAGGCGACGGACACGGAGTCAATTCAACAGCGGAAAGCCCTCGAGAAACTCGTCGGCGTGCGCGAAACCTCACCTCGCTTTGACGATCCTCGCTCGCTCATTTTCGACTGTGGGCCAACGGAGTGGAGCGCACTTGTGGAAGCTTCTCAGTGGGCGACACCGGTTCAGTCCCGCATCTTCCGGAATACTCGAGCGGTCTTGGAGCAGTGTCAGGATCTGGGGCTCCTCGACGATACGGTTCCGACTCGGGATGTCGAGACAAAACGTATCGAGCTGGGTGACGCAGCCCCGCTGTACGATCAGGTAGAGCAGTATATTGATGAGACGTATAAGCAGTCGCAGAAAGTCCTGACGGGGAAGGAGAAGCTCGCGTTGGGCTTCGTGATGACCACGTATCGTCAACGCCTGACGAGCAGTCTCCACGCCATCAAGCAGAGCCTCCAGCGCCGGATGGAGAAGCTCGACGAGAAGGTTGAGGACATGACCGAGGAAGTCTCCGAGCTTAGTAGGGACGCCGGAGTGACGGAGGCGACCATCGACGAGGCGATCGGCCAAGCGTCCCTCGACGCCTATCAGCCGAGTAGTCGTGGTGCCGCCGACGTGATTCAGGCGGAGCGGACGGCCCTCCAAGAGTTCGTGGACGATCTCAGGCAAGCCCACACCGACCCGAAGGTAGCGCAGCTGCGCCGCGACATTCGCTCACTCCGTCAGAGCGCCCGTGATAACATTATCATCTTCACGCAGTATCACGATACCCTCGAGCATATCCGTGAGACCCTGACAGACACGCATCCGAACGTCGGTACGTACAGTGGTGGTGGCGGGATGCAATACGACGAAACATCCGGAGAGTGGGTGAACGTCGGTAAAGAGGCGATCAAGCGCGATTTCACTGACGGGGACACCAATATCCTGATCTGTACAGACAGCGCGAGTGAGGGGTTGAACCTCCAGACTGCAGATGCGCTGATCAATTTCGATCTGCCGTGGAATCCGATGCGGGTTGAACAACGCATCGGTCGAATCGACCGGATTGGCCAGAAGAACGAGGTCGTGAAAATCATCAACTACGCCTACAAGGACAGCATCGACGGCGACATCTACGAAGAACTGGAGGGGCGGTTGCAGCTGTTCGAGAACGTGGTTGGGCCTATGCGTCCGGTACTGAACAGTATCGAGCAGGACATCAAAGACGCCGTTATGGGCAGTTCCGGGTCGGAGGCTGCCAGAGAACCCAGTGAGCAAGTTGTCGAAGAAGCGGACTCACGGGCAAAACGTGCTCAGGCGAAAGCCGAGAAGACTGGGCTAGCAGGTGAGCCAGAAGAGGTATCGACGAAAGAGGCGATAATCGAGAGTTCCGGACTTGACGGGTGGGAACCCTATTGCTATCCTGCATTCGATGAGATCGGGACCGGTGATCGGTCGTATGAACCGTTGGTGAGCTTGGAGACGATCGAGACACAGCTTACGCAAAGTGACCGCCTCGAAGAGACAGAATGGTCGTTTACTGCCCTCCGGAACCATGCCCGCGCCGACGACTTCGAAGATATCGTCGACGATGCATACGTTTTGGAGCTGCCAGAGGAGAATGCAGTAGCAATGCCGGAGTCGCTCGGAGAGACAGCTCAGGCAGAGCTTGGAGGGGGTAGCGGTGTTGTTGTGACTTTCAAGCCAGAGATTGCTGAGCGGTTCCCGTCGATTCGGCTGCTTCTACTTGGCGATCCACTATTTGAAGTGCTCGTCCGCGAAGCTGCTCCAGCAGAAGTCGATAATGTGGAGTTCGTCTGTGGTCAGCGTGGAGAGAGTGGGTCCTCTGTTACTCGAAGTAGTCAGGTTGCCGAAGCCAAACAAGCGGCTGTTGTAGAACCAGCAGTAACGAGTGAGAGTGTGAAGAATCTCCTTGGTGGGACGAACTCAATCTCAGATGTTGACGATGCTGAGCAAACAGTCCTAAATTGGCTGTCCCAGCTTCCACCAGCTGAGTAGGGGGAATACTAGCTATCTATACAAGATGGAGATCACCCCCCAGAAGTTCCCGAGATCAAACATTTGCAACAACAAAACCAAAGAGATATCACCAGAATTAGAGTTGCGATCATAGCGCCGGGTTGATTGTTTAGGTCATAGTGTTGTTTATCGGCATACAATCAAGTTAGGCTCTCGTCATGGTAGTTCTCTAAAATTAGAATCCCAACAGGGATGATGAGAGAATACAGCATTGGTGGAGGACAGAAGAGGTATTATGAGTGAATACTCACCTATAGTTTCACCTGCTGAATGATCCGGATCACACGCGAAGAGGTCACGGGAAACCTACATCCCGAGCCGTTCTATGACTTCCAGGTTGAGGCCATTGGGCGCATCGCTTCCCACTTTGACCTACCCATTTCGACTGCTATTGAGTGGAAGACCAAGCTTGGCGATCTCGAAACGCTGACGCGGACATTAGGAGCAAACGCACCCGATAGAGAACGATACCTCAGCCTCCTTCGTCGGCGAGAGTGGGTCCCTTATGAGCGCGAAGCCCTCCTTCGCTCTCGGACAGTTCCCGCCCACAAGTGGCTCGGCGACAAGGCCGAGAAATTCACCGTTGAGAGCGATGGCGATGGTCAACCAGAGATCCGCAACGAAGAGGGAACATGGCACTACTCAACTAGTGCAAGCCTGGATGGGTCTATGTCCTCGTGGTACGCTGAGCATCACGAAAACGACCCTGAGAAGCAGGACCGTGTTGCGTTCCTCAAGCGTCTAGAACGGATCGATTCCATCGTCCGAAAGTACACCCGTCGCTATGACTCAGCGTGGATCTCGCTAGCCAGAGAAGAGCAATCGGTTCGACGGGAATTGACGGCTCTCTACCGCGATGTTGCAGGCCATCCTTACGAAGAAGACCGGAAGAAAGACGTGGTCAAGCGACTCAAAGAGGACTTTCCGTATCTCCGACTGGACAACCGTTTCACGGCACGTGTCGCCGATTGCTCTGCCAGTTACGCTCGGCGAATTACCTACTCGTCCGAGCGGGGAGCGGAGAGCCGCCGGGCACCTCCAGCACTCAAGCGGGAGGTCCGTGAGCGTGACGACGGCGAGTGCGTCGTTTGTGGGGCCGAGGGAACGGTCGTCCACCATGTCATCCCATACGGGCAGGGTGGGCCACATAAGAAAGAAAACCTCGCTGTACTCTGTGATAGGCACCACGAGTATGCCCATGGCCGAGGGAAGGAGCAGGGTGACGGCTCCTATAATACGGTCGAATACGATTCACGCGAAGAGTTCTGGAATGTCTGGATTGACGCTAACTTCGATGGCTACGAACTCTATCGAGAGAGACGTGAGAGCGAATAAGAGTCCGCCAATCCAGGGGAACAATCGACGTTTACGGACTTCTAACCTTCTTCGGCCTCTTCTCGGCATCCGGTTTCTAGATTTGGTTGACCAGATCAGTGTCAACTCTCGCCTCTCTGTCGTCATCCAGTAGCGACGATGCACACCTCCAGAGGGATGCTCTAAGGGACTCTTCTGCAGTCAGAGCTGCGCACAGATCCTCTGAATCTCGCCAATATACCAAGCCACCGGCCGTCAAGATACATCTTAGACAAAGCTCACTAACTCCTACGCGTCAATCCCTCCTGATACACTAATGTACTCAAAGGTTGATTGGCCTTTGAGATTATACTATCAGACTCTTGGTGTGGGGTGGCCAAATGCTCAGAGGGCCCTTTGAGGAGCGCGCGTTCGATAGGATTATTTTGCCGACCTTGGCTGTAGAGTTTGGCAGTTCTATTGGTAGATAACTGAGTGACCTACGGCTCAACCAGTTCGAATTCGATTCGCTCGACGTCAGCACCTTTCGAGACTCGATTGATGATGTCGATCCCACCGATCTCGCCCAGTCGGTCGACGTGAGTGCCACCACAGGGACACATTTGACCACCGTCGTGTCCTCGATTTTCAAGCACTCCTCCACACACACCTCGTCATAGTCAAACGAGGCAATAGCGTTGAATCAATTGAGATCCGCCTGTAGACCCTGTCAGAGATCTCAGTATCCAAGATACTCATTCAGGGTCGCAAATTCGTCGCGTGAGAGGATTACTGTCGCATCGACATCGTCGAGTCGATGGAAATCGTCGTCGATCGTCAGAATCGTCGCTGCACCTTCTTCCCGTGCGACTTGGGCGTAGTATCCATCCCACCCATCGATATTCACGTTCCCTGCCAGTTCGAACCCATCTCGAACAGTTGCTTCGGGCATGTTCTCGTACCAGTGGACTCGCGTGGCATCCATGAATCGATCCATCAACGCCGTCGCATCCTCGTTGGAGAATCCATAGACAGCTGTGAGGACGTGGTGCGCGCCGATGAGGGAAGCATACGGGACAATCGCATCGATCTCCCCTGCAATGGCCTGACGGACATACGACAGTGCTGTCTCACTGACTGGCGTTCCAGCGTGTGCCAGCGCGGTCACACCAACGTCGAAGAGATATGGCCCGTCACTCATCGCCCATCTCGTTGGCCTGTCGCCGAATCGTCGTCACGTGGTCTTTCGCCTGTGGGCCAAGATCCTCGAAAGAAGTCTGTTGACCTTTCGTTGCGTCCGTAATGAGGGCTTCCAGATCGGTGATGATTGCGTCGGGATCGTCCTCTGGCTCGACGACAGCGTGACCATCTTGCTCGCGAATCTCGACTTCGCTTCCAGGTGTAATACCCAGTCGCTCTCGGACATCCTGTGGAAGGACAATCCGGCCTTTCGAATCCACTTTAGTCATATTCCCACATTTGGTGGGATCGTGTATAAGCATTGCTCCGAGCGTACGATGGCACGGAACAAGGTCTGGTTGATTGTCCATCAACTGGTGGTATACCTCTGGGCGCGCGATGAATCGCCACTGTCTGGCGAGAACGCGCGAGGGGCGTCCGAATGCAGTGAGGACGACGGCTGGGGAGGGGCCGGCGTACAATAAAAAGGAATGCGAGTGACTATCCTACCACTACTGCTCGCGATCGTCGAATCTGACCTCCGACCAGCCCGTCAGTGCGACTGAACACCGCCCTTCGTACCAGCTCTTGGCCACATTCCGTAGCAACACCTGTTCACCCTCCTCGACGATCGGCGCGTCCGACCGAACCCAACTCGTGAATTTCGTCCGACCACTCTCGTCGGCGATCAACCCCACCTGCTGAATCGCTGGATGCTTGGGTTCCCATAGTACCTCAACGACCCCGCTAATGCTCACCTCGCCTCTCGGCACATCCTCGATCCGATCGATCGGCACAACCGCCCCGTCGCTCATCCACTCTGCCTCCATCATCTCGACCGACGCATCCACGATATCCCCAGTACGTCCAACCCTCTCAGCTAATCGCCGACTGATCGCCGCCGTCGTCGGCCCGCCTTTCAACCGCTCTTTGATTCGCACTGCCTGCTTGTTCACGCCCGCCAATTCCTTCCGACCCATCTGCGCTCTTGGATCCACCGCATCTGGATCGCGCCACTGATCCACGCTCGCTGCTCGCTTCTCGAACCTCCGCCCTCGTTCTTGACTTCCCTGCTCTGCCACGTCTTTCGTCCGTGCTTCCCGATCACTCTCTTGGCGTCGATCCCACCGCACTCTCGTTCGCCCGAGTTCCATCTCTCTCGCTTCCAACTTCTCCTCTGCCTCAAGCGTCAGACCACGACCAACCGCCTCGTGGTGATTCGTATCGACCTTCCCCTGGATCTCCTGTTCAACCGACCCTCGGAGCTCGGGTTCATCTACTGCCTCCGTGTCCTGTTCAACCGTCTGTTCATCATGCGAAACTTCATATCGAATCGAATGCTCAATGCTCATTGCAGGTTTACCTGAAGGCGCCTACTCAGCGTCTTCACCGATTCCACGACTCTCCAGCCGTGGCTCTCCTCAAACGACGACAACACAACGCGCGCTGCTCGCGCCTTCACCCGCGCCCCCGGGGCGCGGGCAGCGCGCACCTTCGAGAACAACCAACCAGCCAGCGCGCGCTGGGCGGGCCGACCGAGCGCCCACGGGAGTTAGTCTGCCGGGCCTGAACCTGTGAAGGGCCGTCCGACTAACCTCGTGGCTCCGAAGAGCGTGAGCGACGCCTGCGACGAACGCAGTGAGGCGTAGGTCGCACGGCGTGCGAGTCGGCCCGTAGGAAGCGAGCGGTGCGTGCCATTCTTAGACCACCACAGCCACACTCAGAGACTCACACAACCGCGCCCTGGTGGATGAACGGGCGAGGGCCGCTCGCGTTCGCTGTCGCATACGACTCTCTTGTTGAGCACTAGTCTTATACCACCAGATACCCTTGCTGTCGACATGAACCTCGACGAGACACTCGACTACCTCTCCGAAGAACTGGAGATCGAACGGAGTGAATACGTTCGAGAAGTCGGTCGCTCGGTTGCAGACCTCCGCGACTGATTAGAATAGTTCCGTCAGATCACGGTCGACCACGTCACTTTCGAGGAACTCAACGAATTCTCGCCTCGTCGGACCAGTTCGTTCAGTGAGATCCGTTCTGCCAGCCTGATCGAGGACTTCCTCCGCAAACTGGATGCAGTGTCTCTCGTGGCGTTCCGCGTAGTGGCTGAGTACCTCTCACCAGTGCATATCGAGATCATACTCAGACAGTCGTATACGGATCCCACCTTTTCGCTCAACGAGATCGATTCCTAAATCCGCAAGATGACGGAATCGAACGTTGTTCCGGCGGACGGTGATGAGTCGCTTCGACTCGACAATGTAAGGATCGACCCACTCCGTCCAATTCTCGTCGTCGACGTGCGTACTCGGCATTTCAAACGATGGTTCGACGCTATCGAGACAGAACTGCAACATCGCGATACTCGTCCGATGATTCGCGTTTGGCAGCGCGTGTCGCAAGACCAGATTCGACATTAGCTCACCGGCGACGACCGGCAGTGAGTCGCCCCAGGAGACGTTTTCGAGTGCTCGATGGATCTGTTTCGGCTCGAAGTCCTTGTACAGACGAAACTCGTCGGCGTCGCGAACCTCGGCGGCTGCTTCGAGCAATTCGATCAGTCGGAACGTCACTACAGTGGTCGAACGCGGCATCTCTTCGAGTCGTTCGCTGAGCCACGTCGAATCGAATTCGAGGTCACTTGCAGATTCCGTTATCTCAGATCCTTCGTAGAGTCCGTAGACCGGTTCGTCGAACGGATAGCAGATCATCTTCGTCTCACTGCCGCTTTCCGATCGATGACTGTGCAAGTCAGCAAGAGAATCGGAGCAAAACGCGAGAGAGAAGTTCTCGTGGCAGGGGTGATGATAGTATACGAGACGGTCCATTGTTTCCACGTTCTTTGCGGAAACTGTTGAACCTACGTATCCCGTCGAGATTCGTCTGGTCGGTTCGAACACGTCGTCTCTGAGGCGGTCTGCGTCAAAATCGTCTAGCTGACTCCCCACCACTCACTGGATACTCCCCGCCAGGACCGCCCTCTTCTGAGAGTACACGATGTCCCATCGTGCTGGCGTTGAGCAGACAGTGCTGTATCAGGACAGGGAATCTACCACAGCAGAACGGTATACCGAGCCGTGAGAGTGACCCCAATCATCAAATTCGAGGACGACGAGATTCACGACAATGGTGAATTCGCGGACGCCGCTCACCTCTCGTGAGGAAGACGCTCTCAACTACCTCGAACAGTACCTCGACGACACAGCAGATGACGAGCACCGAACGCGAGAGGACGCTGTCGGCTCTCTCACGGAGCACGAGTTCGAGCCGGCAGACGCGCGAGCACATATCGAACAACTCCTCTTGAAGGGGTATCTCTATGAGGTCGAGGACGCGTTGCGTATCCCACCACAAATCTGAAGCTATATTCCCGCAGCTCTTGGTTCTCCGTTTTTTCAGGAGAGTGAGTCGATGTGCTGCCGATGATGAGCTATTCTGCCGTCATCAAGTACCCCTGGATATCAGCACCAGTCGGAACGATCAGAATGACGAACGGCACGACAACGAACGTCCATCCAACTGGATCTAATTGCGGGAGCGGATACATCGAGAGGTACGCAACAATGCCGATTGCAACGATGGGTGTGTAAATGAGTGTTGGGGCGATTGACCCAATCCGCAGTGCAAGCACGGGTGCTGACGGAGCGTAGACAGCATCGACGTATGGTCCTCGACGATTCACTCCGAACGAGACGGACTCGGCGTACAGATTATGGACGACGTAGTGAGCTGATTCATGGAGGAACCAGGCAATCCCGCATGCGGTTAGGTAGGCACTCAGCAAAAGTACTGTATTATTGATCATAACGCGTCGGTTTGAACTGGCCGAGATAGGGTGGCCAAGTAGATAAGAAGAGAGAATCGATCTGGATGGAGTGTTCGTTTTAACTAACGTCAGCTCGAAACCTTCGTTTTGTTTCACTTCCAGCGATCGTTTCCTGAGTAGAGACGTACTGCTCTGCAGATTCGAGACTGTTGTGCTTCCGCAGTTTCGCACAAGTGCGACTCCACTTAACCAACACCAGCGTCTCATCCCGCAGTGCGTTGGTTAATATCATCCGAGGGTAAATCTGTGAGACAGGCGTTTCACAACACATGAGCACTGATACTGACGACGGCCGTGAGGGGGATGGTTCGACGAAGATCGACGTCCGAGTACCACAGCAACTGATCGAACAGATCGACGCAGAGTACGAAAAACGCGGGTGCACGTCACAGTCGGAGGCCATCCGCGACGCGCTTCGAGCATGGGTTGATCCACCCGTTCGACTCTCCGAAGAGATTCTTGAAGATCTTGAAACCAGCCGCAAGCAGCGAGAGCGTGGTGAGACGCACTCACTCGGCGAGGTTGCCGACAAGTACGGCGTGGACATTGAGAATTGACATCCTCCCCAACTTCACTATGAGGTAAAATCCCGCTCGCTTGTTGAGTCGAGTAGATCGTCGACGAAGTGGAAGCCGTTGACGTACGTGAATGAGACAACTGACGTGGTTTCGCAGGATACTAAACGTACGTCTACTCACCCTGGATTGATGCCCTCCCACCGGTTAAGCCGACGTGGTTTCTTAGCGATTACTGGCACATCAGTTGTCGGCACACTTGCTGGCTGTTCGTATGCAACGAGTAGCGAGGACAACTATCCGGCTGGAAGTGTTCAGTTCGTGAACGAGCATCGTCTTCCCCATACTATTGGACTCCGTGTGACTGATGTCACCCCGATGGATGGCAACGAAAACCTACCTCCAGGCTCCTCATCGCAAGCGAGCATCAGTAGTACTGTTGCTCTCGATCCTGGAGCGAATCGAACCTATGCTGATGTATTCGCGGAATCGATCCAATACGACCTGATTCTTACACCGAAGGCGCCTACTCAGCGTCTTCACCGACTCCACAACTCTCCAGCCGTGACTCTCCTCAAAAAACGACAACACATCGCGCGCTGCTCGCGCCTTCGCCCCGCGCCCCTGGGGGCGGGCAGCGTGCACGTTCGAGAACAACCAACCAGCGCGCGCTGGGCGGGCCGGCCGAGCGGCCACGGGAGTTAGTCTGACGGGCCTGAACCTGTGAAGGGCCGTCCGACTAACCCCGTGGCACCAAAGCGCGTGAGCGACGCCTGCGACGAACATGGTGAGGCACAGGTCGCACGCGGCGAAGCCAAGTGCGAGTCGGCCCGCGAAGAAGCGTGCGGTGCGTGCCATTCTGAGACCACCCACCTAACCACATCCTGGTGGATGAACGGGCGAGAACCGCTCGCGCTCTGGCAGTCGCTTGTGGACCCCTCTCGAACATTGTGAGAGATGTCCACGAGCGGCCCGAAGGCGTTCGAGTCCGATACTCCCACCCCACTACTTCCGCTGTTCGGAGGATTCGCCTAACCTCCAATACAAAGCCACCCATCCACTATTATAGTTATTACAGCCATTACAGCTATTACTCCTGATTACAAAGTAGTGGATATGCCGATCGACATCGACCGGTTCGAGCAGAACTCGACCGACGAACTTCGTTCGGACGGGCGAACGAATGCCGAGGAGATACTGGGCCTCCTTGCGGCTCACCCGGAGCAAGCATACACGCCCAAGGAGATTCACGAGGCCACGGGTGTCGCACGGGGAAGCGTTGGTGTCGTCCTCTCGCGGCTCGAAGAACGTGATCTCGTGCGTCATCGGGGAGAGTACTGGGCGATCGGTGAGGCCGACGACATTGATATCACGCTCTCGTCCTTGGCAACTGCCCGTGCAGCGACTGAGCGGCTCGGCGAAGAGGAGCCTGATGAGTGGGGCCACGGTATGGCTGAGTCTTCGGAGCCCGAGGAATGAGCTACAAGCAGGGGAGGTTTGGTGGGGTCCTGCGCCACACAAGTCCGGTCCCTCGTACCGTCCGTGGATCATCGTCAGCGACAGCTCACATCCGTTCGCACAGACGGAGTGCATTGCACTCGCAATGACGACGCAGCAGCATACCGGTGCAATCGCCGTCCCCGACGAGGCCTGGCTGGAGGGCGGGTCAGACACGGAAGCCTACATCTCACCGTGGTATACGACGACGATCAAGCACCGTGACTTCGACCGCCAACAAGGCATGCTGAAGCCCACGCTCGTCGCCGAAGCGATCATAGAACTGCATCGATATACCCCGGCTCCCGACAGCTAATCTTCTACGACAACAGCGTTATCTTCCTCCCTTGCTCGCCGAAACACTCTATGAACAGTAGCTAGTCAGTCTGACACAAACACCGATGACTGACTGCGACTCACAGACTGCCACGAGTCCGCTTCTCATTCCAGCCGTCGTATCGAGCCGGTACTCGTCGATACCATCAAATCCGTTTCTGAATCTCTGTAGCCCTCACTGGCGAAGACATTCTCAGCCCCTTCTCCAGCGAGGGTATCTGTCGTGTAGATGTAAGCGTGGTCAGCGGTCTCGTCGACAACGCTTGAGCGGCGACCCCTGCCAGCGCTGGATCCGCACGTTCGATCTCGTCTGCAGTACGGTCATCAGCGTTCGCGATGTATCGCTGCACGCCATCCATCGTCCGGGAGACGAGTGCGTTCCTGTATTCCAATGAGGCTGCGACTCGGGCCCACCCTTCGTCGATTGCCGTGTCGATCGGCGGTGTCTCGACGTCGGGTCCTGTACACTCTAGCTGGCTCACCACTTCGGTCTTGAACGCCTTGTACTCCGCCAGTGCCACCTCCTCATCGTCAGTGTAATCGAGCAGGAGGGCGAGTGCGAGTTGCGCCGGCCCACTCCCACCATATCCCCATTCGAAGCCCGAAGGACTGTGATTCGCCATCTCGAGACTCCGCTCTGGCGTGAGCTGTTGTTGGTCCGATTGCTTCTCGACGATGGCGCGGCCTCGACGACGGTAACCGACGTAGATGACGTCGGGATCTGCCGAGGTCCGTGACTGTACGTGTGAGCGTGGGTTGCTGATTCCACTCATAGGTTTGTTCGCGGGAGGCTCGTTCGATCACCCCTGCACCCCTCTAGGGGGTTAAAAAACAGGGCGGGGCTGCGTTCGGCAACGTATTTGACAGTTGCAACGTACTGTCCAGGTATATCGGAATGGCTGTACTGGACGATCTCTCAGGGTTTGAGTTCGAGGACGTGATAGAGGACGTCTTCCGGAATTTTGGGTACGAGAACGTCCGTCAGGCCGAGCGAACCGCCGACGAGGGGCGGGACGTCATCATGGAGGAGGTCGTCGACGGCACCCGGCGCGCGATCATCGTGGAGTGCAAGCACACGGGGACGGTCGGGCGGCCGGTCGTCCAGAAGCTCCACTCGGCAATCGCGACGTTCGACTTCGACGGTCCGAAACGCGGGATGGTCGTGACGACCGGTCGGTTTACGAATCCCGCACAGGAGTACGCCCAGCGTCTCCAGCAGAACGATGATCCCCATCCCATCGAGCTGCTCGACGGCGAGGACCTCCGGGAGATCGCCGACGAGATCGGTCTCGATCTCTACAACGGCCGCATCGAGATCCTCTGTGACGAGACACTACGGCCGTACGACCCGGCGGCGGATGTCGACGCACCTGTCCAGGAGGCGTTCCGCGACATCGAGCACATCGAGGCCGCGAATCTGCCGGTGCCGCGCTCGCAGGTAACGTTTCGGCCGGTGGTCGCAATCACCGCCGACACGAACGCTGTCTTCGAGACCTCCGTCGGTGTCATCCACCGGATCAACGACCGTACACAGTTCGTTGTCCACGCTGAACGCGGCCATCCGAAGGTGGCCGATGACGATGTCTCGACGCTGGTCACCGAGAACTTCCACGCGACGGTTCCCCTCGATACCGGGCAGTTTACCGAGGTATTCGACGACGTCGAGGAACGACGGTTCGGCCAGACCCAAACGGAGTACAAGGAGTGGGCTGTTGACCGCCTCCAGGACTACCACACGACGACGGTGACCTACACCGGCGACAACAACGTCACCTACAACAAGACGTGTGAGCCGAATCTCTCGGACATCTCAGTGCAATCGATTGAGCCGGTGTATCTACCTGAGGTTCGGCAGACGACAGAGATTCTGGAATACTCGTATCCATACGAATACTATGCTGCTGGCCCCTCACGGGTCACTCTGGAGGACGGGATTCATCGGTGCGTCCACTGCGAAACGAGCGGCGTCGACGAGACGTACACCTACTGTCCGAACTGCGGGGCGATCGCCTGCAACACCCACATCAAGACCGAACGGCTCGAAGGGGAGCCGGTCTGTACCGGCTGTGCAGTGACTGAACGGTTCGCGCTGAAGACGAAGTACTTCTACGACGAGGAGAACCTCGAGGCGTTCCGAGAGGAGTACGCCGAGATGCCACTCCACGAGAAGGCAATGGAGAACAAGCTGCTGGCTGGCGGGAGTGTGGTTGCGACCCTGTTAATCGTCCTCGGCGTTCTCGTGATCGGCGGCATCATCTAACCCGTCGCAATATTTCGTCAGGCTACGGTGTTGGTGTTACGACACTCCGTACTGCTCTTTGAGCGCCATATATTCGTCCTTCTTCGGGAGGATGACGGGCAGATCATCTGTCCTGTCGAAGTCATCTTGAAGTGGCCGATACAACGCTTTTACAGTAGGTTCCAGGTCGTACCACTGTGCGGTCTCGATGAGTGTCTCCTGATCGATATCCTCCGCCTCGATCAGCAGCATCGAATAGCTGACCCGCCGGGATCCGCTATCGAGAAGGAGCGTATGGCACACGGCTTCAGCAGGCGTTAGCTCCTCGTCTGGAGCATACCAGAACGGAGGCTCGCCGGCGAGGAAAAACTGTAGACCATACGCTGCAAACCGGCCCAGTCCGGTCATCTCCCAGTCTGGAGCTGCTTGGAGTGCGTCCGTATCCTCAGCGGTCTGTACGCGGACGAGGGATCGCTTCGGATCGCACCACGCGATCGTGGCGCTAGGGGCGATTTCTCGGACTCGTGATCGATGTTCGTGCTCTACGGCGGCCCGGGAGAACGTCAACAGCGGCGAGACCCCGTCCTGAAGGGCGTATTTCGGATCGGATCTGGAGAGTAATGCTCGGTTCTTGAGCGGTGATAACGCGCTATGGACACCCTGTCGGGTAATTCCGAGCCGGTCTGCGATATCAGCGATCTGTCGTGGCCTATCGAGGTACCAACACACGCGGAGGGTGGCTGGCGAGAGCAGTTCCGTCCAGTCTACGTGGCTGAACTCCGACTGGAGCGTTCGATACGCTTCGGTGACGGGATGTTCCGCAATGCGGACTCGACGCTGATTACTGGGGCTACGGGTTTCTGCGAGCAATCTCGCTGCGAGCAATTCGTCGAGTACGTCGTACAGATGTTCTCGTGAATACCCGGTATCAGCCGCGAGTTCCACCGGTGTCGCTTCACGACCGGTACTCAGTGCGTCAAGCACGGCGAGTCCGGCCTTCGTAATCATCTGAATCTTTCTAAATCTCAATCACATAAATACGATTTGGGATTTTACTTGACGACTGCTTCGTCCCGAACTAATTCTGTGAGCCGGTCCTCAAGCGGCCCGCGGAATTGCCAGCTGGCCCGCTCGAAGGCCTCGTCGGTCGGATCGTCCCAGTGGGGTGAACGCGGAGTGCTCGCTCACTTTGACTGTCCACTCGGCCCCTTTCGTCGTCGGGATTTCCACGACGTAGAGGTACTCTTTGTCACCGTGGACGCCGTCAGCTGGGCCCTCGACACCGTGGCCAAGCAGGAAGAGTGGTTGGTCGATGTGTTCCGATACGCCAACGTTGACGAGCGGCCCCACGTCGCCAGTTTGTGATTCTGGGCATCGTTTAGAAATGGACGTCCGCCGGAACGATCCAGAGGTCGTCACTCTCGTCGACGATGCGATCCAGCTGGCCTCGGTGGCGAATCCCGCAACCGTGTTGGTCGTACAGGAAAATCGAGGGACCGTCGTAGGCACCGACTTGATGGAAGGCATGCCGGGCGAGGTTCTCATCACGCATTATCTCATCATCGCTAAGCTCGTCGAGCGCCTCCTGGACTCGATTGAGATTCCGCTGGAACTCGCTCTTCGTCGCGTCCCAACCGCGCTCCAGGAGTTCCTGGCCTTCGTCAGAGTCTACGCGCGCTGCAACTGGGAGGTCGCCCCAACGGGCTTTCCCTGCCACAGTCGTGCCTTCTTGATCGAACGTGACGAAGTAGTCGAATACGGCGCCACCGTGCGGGTCGGCTCCAACCAGCCGATCGAATACTGCTTTGCCGGTGGCCACTGCGTCGTCTCGCGTCGATGCCTCTACCAGAGTGTAAATGACCATATGCATCGGTTTTCACCTTCATCTGCCGACGCACGCGACTGCACACTGCCTCGCTACGTGATGCGCCGGCACCCATCGCCGGCGCTCAAAAAATAGTACTGACGATGCTGGCTAGACGTTCTCGAACTCCGACTGGCGGTTCTTCTCGTCGACGCTGATCGTCAGGTCCCCGGTTTCGTAATCGGCTTCGTACTCAACTGAGAACGTATCCGAGTTGTAGGCGGCGTGGTACGCGCAGTCACTCTACTCTGGCAGTAGTGCTTTACCAAATAGAAAGATGGCTCGAAATAGCAGCTTCTAATTCATCCATCTTGATTGGTCTAATCTCGCCCATCTTCCATTCCTCTTCGTTCATGATTCGGTCTTGTATAGAAACGCTCGCAATGAGATTAGCTTTTGCCACGCTTTGCCTCTCAACACCATCCTCATCCGGGAATAGTTGAACCTCGAAATCATTCCCACTATAATCGTTCGTTGTAATGGGAACCACAGTAACAGTATCGAGTTGGTGATTCGCGCTGTTGTTCTGAACAACGATGGCTGGATGTGGGCTATCGAACTCGCAATCGGGTATTTCATCTTCTTCTGGGAAATCTACCCGTACAATGTCCCCTCTATCTACGGTCATCCAGTGTCTCGCTCTTTTTATAACTCTCACTTAGTGCTTCAGCACTAGCGCGGGACCACAGCTCTGCACGTTCTCGGTCGGAGGGTTCACTACTGCCACTATCTGAAGATGAAACGGAATCGCCTTCAGCTTCCTCTTGAACGAGATCTAAACGAACTGCGCGTTCTTTGAATGTGTCCAAATCGTCCTGGTAGTCACTACGCATCTCCTGACGGTCATTCTCAATTGACGTCAGGAGTTTCTCCTTGTTATCCCCTGGTGATAGAGGGACCGTGTTCTCTGAAATTTTAAGCGCTACGTATTTCCACGCACCGCCATAATAATAATCGACAATTCGTTTCATAAACCGCTGTTGTGAGGCCGATAGTGAGTCCTGGGCAGACGCATTGGCAATTAGTCGCTTTAGGAATCTTGCATAGAGGCGGAATGGAGTCTGGACTTCCCGCAGACTCTCGACCTTCATCAATTCACGGGTAAGTTCTCCAATTCGTTGACTCACCTCACGGTAGTACACATCAGCATCATCATGCCACGTGTCACTGGACTTGATCTCATCTAGTACCTGCTGGAGTTGAGCATTCTTGACATACAGATCATCATATGGTTCTGGTGCCTCACGCTCATAGAATGAGATGAGAAATTCCTTAGTTCGGGCTTGCAGGATGTCGTCAAACTCGTCCAGTGTCTCATGGAAAAAGTAGGCATACTCCATCGGGCTGTAGTAATCCCTGTCGGGCAGTCGCGACTCATGGGGTGCGTCAAGATCGTCTTGCGACGTAGCCGTAACAGCAGTTTCTGAATAACGAAGGTCTACAGGAGCAGGACCATATTTATACCACCCAAAAGTGAGGGGGACCTCTAATCGCTCGACAGCAAGATACGCAAGTTTGTTTAGTTTGATCGAATCAATCGATGAGGCTGACGCTCCTCTCCACTCAAGAGCAATCCCAATACCCTCTTTGATATCGTCGATTAAGTCGCTCTCATCTGCGCGCGTCAGCATGGGTTAATAGACTCTACGACCATCACGGGTTTAATCTTTCTGTCTGCCTTCAAGTGCCGGCTATTTTGCACAGCACGATGGATTCGCTTGGTAGAATGAGTTCAGCCATAAACCTCGGTATCTGCTGTTGAGCTTGCCCAGAGTGCGATACAGCCGGTATCCTGGTGTGTCTCGTGAATCCATGATGTACTCCTTCGCCGACGTCGGGCGCAGAAAAACGAAGCAGGTACGCTGATGTCTCCCGCTGAAGCCCTGCACCAGTCTTAACCAACAGGCTTCGTGTAGACATCCTGTGTTGGTCCTTAAGGTGTAGTTCAACCGATTATCCTACTCGGGATCCGGTCCGTGTCGAGGCGACTGACACACCAGGCACTCCCACATCGGCTGGCTAGACCAATCCCCATCTGGGAGAGACTCGAACTCCTGAAACTGATGCTCAGTCATTCGACCACACTTGAGACATTCAAGACGTACTCTCGAGGAAGCACTGGGTTGACGATTCTCGGACTGGTCGTCGTCGACGGCGCGCTGGAGTGCAATCCCTGGCACCAACCAGTCGTCGTCTTCGGCGTTCTCCAGTAGCTCTGTAACCCGATCTTCGTCACGAACGTCGTGCCCTCCCTCGTCGTAGAGGAACGTCGTGTGCGCCCCCTCACACCGCGACTGCGTTGACACTGTCTGCCCCGTCCGTTCACGAGCGGCTGTGAGTAGCTGTTCGCCGCTTTCGGAGGTGACTCGAACTGCTTCGGGGAGCGAGGGCCACTTGTCGGTTAGCTGTGTGGCGGGCCTTGCATCGAGGTCGTGCGTGGCAGTCCGAAAGGGGTAGTGGTCGACGAGGATACGTTGGATAACGGTTCGGACGGAGTCGGTCCCGTACCTGTCGACGACAGTAGCCATCATTTCGTCGAGATGCGCGTCCCGGTGCTCCGTCCGGGGATGCTGTGCGCGTTCGAGCACGAGTTCGACTACATCGTCAACTGATGCGTGCTCGGGATTCTTGGTTCGTTCACGAACGTCGTAGAGCGCGTCGTTCTCGGGCATTCCTGTTCACTTCGAAGTATCCTCCACGGTGTCAGGGCTCCTTGAGCAACGAGCGAGCTCGCTGCACGTACCTGTTCGCACCCCAGCTACGAGCATCGCTAATCGCATCGAGGAGCAGTCGTGCATTAGCAGCTGATAGGTGTTCAGTTCTAACGAGAACCGAGAGCAGCGTCGGTGTTGTGACGAGTCGGGTATCAGCGAGTGAGGCGTGGATCAAGCCAAGTTGGTTGAACTCGTCACAGAGAAAAAGCGCAGCATCGAGATCGTTCGCGAGTGTGACCGCCGCGTTCTCACCGTCATCGAGGGGGAACTCGGCATCGAGGTCGACCGACTGTGTCGTGAACGACTCCGCTTGGTCGAGTACTGCGGACGCGGCGTGTCCATGGACGTCATCGTAGGAGGCGATCTCTTGGAGTTCATCGATGACCGCCGTAGGGACGACGACCTCGTACCGGGATAGACAGAGTGCGAGTGGATCGGTGTCGTCGTCAGTAACGATCCCGAGACTCACGAGGGCGGAGGCGTCTGCGATAAGCCGCGACATCTATGCGTCGGCGACCTCGTCGATGAAGTCCTCGTCCAACTGCTGTTTCAACACGCGGAGGTTTGCTGCCTCCTCGGCGCCGACGAGTGCTTTGAGTTGATCGAAGGTGATCTCGTCGTCGTAATAGGCGGCGGCGATCTCTTGGGTAAGTGCGTCGTCGTGAGCGGCGTCTTGGAGGTACTCCCGAAGCGCGGTCACGAGGACGTCTGTCCGGTCTTCCCCGAGGACTGCGGCAAGTGCGTCGGCGCGGTCGATGAGCCGATTGGGGGCCCGAAACTGCACGCGCTTCTTATCGGTGCTCATGATGTGTACATTGTGAGCCAACGCACTTAGCCGTTTTTGTGTGTACGATGTGAGCCTCACTCGGCCAAGCGTCACCCGTCTACGAGATGCTCCTCGAGGTCGCGCGTCCAGTAGGTAGCTGGCCCATCGGGACTACACCGGGCGCAGAGTTGGAGCGGGCCTTCTAGGTGGCCGAGTTCCACTCGGAACCGCGTCAGCGCCGCGTTCGTGTCGACGACGAGGCCACAGCTGTCGCAGGCGTGGTGATCGCGCTCATCGGGATCCGGCCGCGTCTGGGTAGCGCAGCCGACACAGATCGGGTGGGTGACCCGCTCGTCCTGGCCCCAGGTGTGCGCCTCGCCAGTCTCGGTGCCAGGCGGGGCGTCGAAGAAGGCACAGCCAACGAGCGTTTGCTGCATCACTCGTCCTCCTCGCCGGCGTCGCTTGCGGCCGTCCAGCCACGATGGTAGACGGCTAGCTGCGTTGGTGAGTCGAATGCGGTGCCGCTCGGCTCGTGAACCAGAACGCGGTCCTCAGGAACTGGAGTGACGAGGTCCGCGTCGACGAGATCGTCGACCAGGCTACGGGCCATCGTGTCGTCGATGTCCGCAGTGTCGACCCTGGCGGCGTCGCGGTCCTAGGCGAGCAACTCTTTCTCGAACTGTTCGTAGTCGGCACTCGTGTCGTCGTTCGGATCGGGATCAACCATAGTGAGTCACGCCGCGCACGCTGTCGCGCGCTGCACGCCTTCTGGCGCCGATAAATACTCCATGCAAGACTGTAGCCCTTACTCACTCCAGAGGGCCGTAATCCGGTCTTCGATCTCGTCGAGGACGAGCGCAACGACGTCACGATGGTCGTCTGGCCACGATGCGTCCTCGCCGGGCGTCGGGGCGGTGGGCGGGGGGTGGAAATGGTCCCGTGTATTGTGCGGATTCGGGTGGCGGTCCCACCGGCACTCCCAGGTATGGTCCGAGTGTTGCTCTCGATAGTGGAGTTTGAAGTCGTCATTCGTGTACCAACGGACCGTCAACTGCGCCTCGTCGACGGCTGCCGGGTAGTACGACGGTGCAAAGATGATGTGGAGTTCCAGATGGCCGCTGGCGTCCGTGACGGTCGCTCGGGAGACCTGCCTTGTCGCTTGGAGCCGCGACTGGAGGAACTCGAGGATGGGACGATCGATGGGGGCAGTGCTCCCGCCATCGCCTGTCGGTGGCACCATCGAGCGGACTACCCGGACGCCTGTTCGCGCTCGCTACCCGTGCGTTGCTGGCGCGCGCGTTCGTAGCGGTCACGCTCCTCACGGGCGGTCGCCCAGTCGGCGAGGTCGCTGTACACGTCGTCGATGGTTCGCTCGTCGCTGCCCTCCGCAGCGGCGACGGCGTCGACTGCGGCCGGTGACGCGGCGTCGTACGTCGCCTCGTACTCGGTGATGCGCATCGTCAGCTCACGAACGCGATCCTGCAAATCCTCGACGGAATGATCGGCTGCGAGCTGGTTGATTCGTCGCCATTCAAAATACGCGTCATTCCGTTCGTAAGTGGCCGGATGGCCATCGTGTCGAGTGACGATCCCCAAATCGTCGAACCAGCCAAGGTACTTCCGGGCGGTCTTGGGGTCACAGTCGGCGCTGTCGGCGATCGCGCTCGCCGTCATCGGCTCCCGGGTCTGCAGAATGGTGCCGTAGATGCGTTGTTCGACGTCGTCACTACTGAACGCATCCTCGAAGGGGGGCGGACCATCGGCGGCGCCTGTCTCGGACATATTCGGGATTGTAGGGCGAAGGATATAGTTCTTACTTCGAGGAATAGTTTCCTGACTAGGGACAGAGTGCACTGCAGATTGGAGACCGTTGTGCTTCCGCAGTTTCGTACAAGTGCGACTTCACTTAACCAACATTAGCGTCTACTCCCGCAGTGTGTTGGTTAATGCGCCCGGATTGCTCTCTCTTGGAGCGGCACGTAGAGGACTCTCAGGAGTCAGCGGTTGCGGTCGATCCACTCACAGAATGCATCGAAATTCTCTGCACCGGCCTGGTCGGCAATATTCCGGAGTGTCCCGGTATCAATCCGGTCGTGACGTGAGACGCTCACTGTCCGCGGCTCTGTATCGTGTTCCTCTGGTGGAAACCACTTCATGCTGACGTGGTCTCCGGTCGTCCGTTGCTACTCGAAGCCGCCGACGTTGCCGAGAACCTTGATCACGTCGTCGCCAGAAAAATCGCGTGAAACCACCCCTACTCACTATTTCAGGATATCCGGGAGTTCACCAGATGTGTTCTCCTCCGGATCGATGCCGACCTCACGCAGCTCTTCGTCAGTGGGCTCACGCCCGATATCACCGTGGTAGAGAGCCACCGCCTCGTCGAGGTTGGCGAGTGCCTCTTCACGAGTCTCTCCCTGTGAGGCGACGCCTGTCTCTTCATCCCGGGCAACCCACAGATCGCCGCTCTCACCGAGCGAGAGCGAGATCTCGACCGGTGTGGTCGGATCCTCACCATCCGCTCCGTCGGTGTCGGTGCTTATGTGCAGTGCAAGGCCGGGTTGACAGATAGGTTCTCGGGGTCAGGCGTCTTTGAACAGGTCGTCTAGAACACGGTCAGGTTTTTCGCTGACCGAGCTGGGACGCCTATCTAGTCGTCGTACTCGTACGGGGAGAACGACGGGAAGTACATGAATCGTCGGCTGCACTCGTGGGCGTTCCCTCGCTTACCTGATGGACTCACCGGTCAGGGTCTGACGAATAGGATGGGGCACCAGCGACCTCGTCAAGGTCTGGGAGATCCATTTCCTCATGCGCATCCGGGAAGAGATACTCAAAGTACGGGTCGTGTTCTCGACCGACGGCCAGTGCCGGTTTGAGCGCGTAGATGATCATCATCGCTTCCGTCTCGCGAACGTCGATATCGGTGGCGACCATCCGCTGGGTTGTCTTCCCTGCGAAGTGAAGCCCTGTACCTCGTAGTGCGGCGATGAGCTTCCCGAGACCATAGCGGTCCATGAAGTACTCGACGTCTTCGTCGACCTCCTGGAGTGCAAGGGCGTGGAGGACGGTCGGCGTGATAACGATCGGGACGTACTGCTCGACGATGATGATCGGGTCCGCAGTCAACTGCTGGGGTCGCGTCGAATTATCACGATCGACAAGGCCGAGGTCGACCAGCCGATCGACGTACTCGTAGGTCGTCGATTTCGAGAGATCAAGCGCCTCCATGATCTCTGGCGGCGCAACCGGCCCCCAGTAACACACGTAAACATAGACACGGGCCAGTGCCGGGTGGTTGAGCAGTTGGATGACTGTTTCGAGTCGTGAGGCGTTCTGTGCCAGTGTCTTTGGCTTGAGCGTCTCCTCGTCAATCACATCCATTGGAGGTCGATCTAGCGCGTCGATTCCCCCATCCGAACGAACGCGGTTGCGATCAGCGGTCATACACATAAGTCCGAAATCCATGTACTTCACACAACCGCCGCCACTCACTGCCAGCAGTGAGAATCTCGCCGAGTTGCTCGCTGTCACTCCTCGTCGTTCGCGATGAAGCGTTTGGCGCGCCCCCACAGTGCTCGCTTGTCGGAGTCATCCACGTCAGCGTCAGGGCCATTGTCTTCCTGCTCACAGAGCCGTTCATCCTTGGACTCTCGCTCAGAGAGCGTTTCTTGTAGATCCCGAATGGTCGCTTCCAGCGCGTCGATACGGTCATTCTTCTGTGCAAGCGTGGCTTCAAGCTCGCTAACACGGTCTCTGAGGAGTCGATTCTTCTCGGTGAGATAGGCCTGCTCTCGGTGGCCCATCGATGACGTTCCGTCGTGGCGAGCGTCACCTTCGGCTTCTCGAGTGTTCGCCGAGTCAGGATCGTAGAACTCAGTCGTCCGGGCAATGGCCCGTTCGACAGTCTTTTCGCCGTACGTTGAGCCGTCGGCGTAGTGGACTTCGTCCCACTTCTTACGCATCAGGCCGGATTGCTGGAAGAGCTGGTCCATCTGTTTTGCGTCGCCACCGGTCCAAAAGGCCAGCAGGAAACAGAGTGCCATGTCTGCCTCAGATTGACTTTCGTACCCACGTGTCTTCCCGTTCCAGAGGCGCTCGAATTTCTCCCCGTTCGTTGCGTGCTTGGCCTTCGCGAGGAGTTCACGATCCGTGAGAGATATATCTGGAGCGGACGCCCGGTTCGTTTCGCCGCCACTGTCCGTGCTTGATTCGTCGGCGGAATGTGCCTGCTCGACGTCTTCGTCCTGTACGTCGTCCTGCACGTACTCACGATGGACGGCAGTGAGCGCGTCCTGTCGTGTCGCAATCGTGGATGGCGTCTCGGCGACGTGGCCGCCTGTTACGGTGAAGAAGCGCGCCGAGTCGTACATCTCGATTTTCCCGTTTCGGTTTCGTCCCTCCGGGAGTTCGCCCCTGACGAGCACGTGATAGCCAGTTCCCGATGGTGAGCGTTCCGTGTAGGAGTCAAGTCGGTCGATGATATCCTGTGCTGTCTCGTCGACGGTGCCAGTCTCTCGGACACGACAGTCGTCTAGATCGACGCCGACGAACGGATCGTCACCAGTGAAGACGAAGCCAACCCCATCTGCGTTCCCTGCTTGTGCGTAGTCGAGGGCCTCGTCGAAGGTGGTCCACGTCTGCTCGTCCGTCGACGAGGCAAATTCGCCGCTGCCCGGTGTGATCGGCACTTTCGTTGGCTTCCCTTCGCGCTCTTTCTCCTCCCAGCAGATCCACTGATCGTGTTCGATGATGGATGTCGGAAGTACCGATTCGTCGAGTGTGTATTTTGGTGTCATGAGTCTCGAAGGTCTGTTCGAGCGACCTCGACCCTGTGGGTCGCTGAAAAAATGCCGTCGCTCAGAGACCCATATACTGCCGTGGTTCCAACGGGGTACCCCCTCACTATACTAGTTGGTTGTTGGCGTAACAGGGACGCTGCTTTGGCGGAACAGTGGATCGAGGACGACCACCACGGCCGTACGGCAACATCTCGCTGCTGGATTCGCGTTACGCCACACGCTGCGATTCGCGTAACACGGTGTAGTCGTCCGTTTTCGCGATTTTCGACCCCGTCACCACCGGTGCTACGGTTCCAGTGACTGCAGAGACATAGATGCGTGCTGTGGATGCTGTTGATCCCAGAATAGGAGGGCAGCCGAGATGCTCTCACTACGTATCCACACTCCCGGATTGGTTGAATGCGAGTCCCTCATAGTAGCGAACGGGGCTTCCATCTGTCCGTTCAGTCGTTCGCTCGAACGTGATTTGAGTGCTCAGCCGGCGAGCAAACCACGACTTGGTGTCGGGATCGATCTCGTAGTTTTCTATCCACTGTTCATACTGTTTGTATACTTCTCCTGCGGCAAGCCTGCTCTCAGGGTCTTCGACCAGATGGAGAGCGACGAACCGCTCGACGACAGCATCAGCATCATCGTCGATCGCGTCAATCGGCGGTATTTCTGGATTGGGCTCCGTGGAGCCTCCATCACTCTGCCCCGAAACTCTCTCCAAGAGTGTCTCGACGGGGTAGGTTCCGCCGTCGGCGTAGACAACTGTGTCACCGTCGTCGGAGAGGATGATGATCGCGTATGACTCCGGACCGTAGTCGGGCGTCGAGAGTTCATGTTCCGGGATGAACGGTTTCTTGACTCGCACCCAGTCTGCTTCGAATTCCGCTTTGGTGTTGTAGACGTGTTGCTCACCCTGCTCGTAGACGACATACTCGTCGGCTGCATGATCGTAGCTGTAGGTAGCCGGGACGCGGTCTTTTGAGACTTCTTCGAACGACGAGAGACGAAGATATTCAGTTCCCTCACCGTCTCTTAGTACCAGTCCGTTCTCTTCGCGCACCCATATCGTTCGGTTCGTATCGCTCTCCCCGGCCCTGGGCCGCACAGCCGTGACACCACCGCGTTCGGTCGCCCCGCCGTTGAACGTGAGATGGTGGTCGTGGCTGTAGAATCGAGTTTGACCGTTGGAGAGTTCCTGAACTGGGGGCCTCAGAATTTGCTCGACTCGCTCTGCCCAGTAGGTCTCTGTCTCACCAGGACGGACAACGAACAAGGGGATCTGTCCTGAGTCCTGGGCCTTTCTGAGATTGGTGAGAACTTTCACCGGATTCTCCGGTGTTGTGGTCTCGACCTCGATCGCAAACGTCTCTTCGAGGTCGGGATGCGTCGCTGTGGCATCTGGCAGTTCGCTCCCATCCTGTGTGGGGATCGCGACACGGAATCCAAGTGGTGTGAGTGCTGCTTCGACCGCAAGTAACGCTGCATCGTGTGCCTCGCTTCCGGCGGCTCGTGTGTCACCAGTCTCTGGCGCTGCTGCTTCCTCTCCGGCGTCGGTCAAACGGATGAGGAGTGCGTCGCCGGCTGCATCGAGGTCAATCTCTAGCAAGCGAGACCGCTCGCGGATATTCGCCAGCACATCGTACTCTGGTGGCTCGGTATCGAGATCGTCGAAACACGATCGCAATTCGGCGTCGACGTCTTCGACGGCCACCCAGCCGTTCTCTTCGCGAACCCCTTCTCTGAGCTGAACGATCCGAATCGTCTTCGCCAGCGCCTGATCGAGATCTTGATTCGTCGTTGCCAGAGCCTCCTGTATTGCTTCAGGCAACTGCTCTGTAGAGGTATTCTCCTCTTGTGGCACACAGTATTCTTCGCGAATCCGCTGGTGCATCGCCGAGAGCGTCTCTTGGAAGCGTTCTTCTTCCTGACCGCGCAGCGGGAACTCGCTTTCTGGATGACCCGCGGGGATCGGCAATGGCTTGACGCTAAACGGATACGGACCTGTTTCACCAAATGTCGGGCTCGGGAGGTTGGCAATCCATTCTCCCCGTGGGAGTGACCCAACTCGATTAGCGAAGTCCTCCGGGTCCATCTCTTCGTGTGCCATCGCTCTGGCTAATTCCCGGTCGACGTTGACATTCCCGACGAGTGAACTCCCGACGTTATTGAGGACGTTCAGGTACATCTTCCGTCCGCCTTCGGCTTCGATCTGCTCTGGAAACTGCATTGCCAGCCCCACGGACAGCCGGAAGCTTCGTCCCTTTTCGAGGAGGTCATTCAATAGATCGGAGACCACGAGCGACGCCGCTTCGTCGATGAACAGATTCACGACGTAATCGTCCGAGAAACCGTTTACTTCCTGTTTCTGCTCTTTGAGCGCTTCTTGGAGATTGCTCAATATGAGGCCAGTCAGCAAGTGGGCACTCTCCTCACTCAGGTCACCAAGATCGAAGATGATGACCGTGTCCTCCTCAAGCATATCGCGGAAGTCGAATCGAGCCTCAGTATTGTTGAATATCCGGCGGAGATGAATATTGTCGGAGATATATGCAAGGCGGCTTGCGACGCCACTGAGAACTTTCTTGGCCGTCTTTGTATCACGATCAACTTGTCGCCGGATGCGTCGAGTGTCCACCTCGTCACTCGACTTGGGTGCCTTCTCGAGGTCGGGATTTGGTGGTCCTGCCGCCGCCACTTGGTCAACCATGTCTTCCAATTGTCGATAGGCGAAATAGTCTGCTGACTCCCGGTAGCGGCCGTTTTCGCGACCGTGTTCCTCGTCCAAGAGCGAACCGATGAGGGCCTTGATGAGCGTGCCTGAGGTGACGGTGCTTTCGTACTTGTCCTCGCCCATCACGAGGATCATCATCTCTCGGAAATATTCGTAGAGGCGCTGGATCGCATCTCTTCGTTGGTGCCCATTCGCCAGCGCTGGAGTGAGGTTGAAAAAAGAGAAGCCGGGGAGCAGATCCGGGACTTCAAAGTGGATCACATTCTCTTCGAGGTCGGTCGTACCGAATCGGCGAGCGTGGGCACGCATGTAGTTCCTGGCCATCCCGTCGCCTTTCCGGTCGAGCATGATGGTTGGGCCGCTCGTGTTCTCGTGCAACGAGAGGAGAGCAATGATCAGTTGGATTGACTTCCCCGCCCCAGTCATTGCGTGGATGGCATAGTGGACTGGCAACAACCGTGGTGGAATGTAGACCGGAGTGTCTTCGGGTTCTCCGTCTTCGTCAAGTGCGTAACCGAGCGCCATACCGGTACGGAACTCACGCATCAAGTCCGGGTGAGGCCGTGGGAGTGGGTTGCGACTCTGATGTTCAGCGCGAGTCCCTCTGCTCCCTTCGACAGTGAGTTTCTCAGCAGACGGGGCGAGCACGAAGTTCGCCAATTCGCCTGCATTCAATACCAGATCTGAGCGGCTCTTCCCGCTCCCGGTGCGAATTTCTCGATCCAGAATATGGCGAAGCACCTTACGCGCATTCTTCGTTTTCGTCGTCTGTCGCCAGCCAGCCTGACGGATCCGTTGCCCCTCAATTCCGTAGTATGTGCCATCGAGCGAATCGAAGACCGAACGGAGCGACTCCATCTTCGAATCCAGTGTCACTTCGGCATCTTCGTTCGGTGGAGCCGCGATCGCTCGCAGGTTGACGGTGAACGTTCGCTTCGGATCCTTGTTCGTGATCTGGTCGATTCGCTTCTTGACAGTCTCGTCCAACTCTCGATCATCCCTGTCGATAGCGTCACCTTCGAGTAGTGAGCCAATCCAGCGTTGGCTCCACGTATCTCGGGCATCCCTGAGATTTTCTTTTCGAAGCTCTGCGTCTGAGACCCACCCCGAACGGCGCTCAAAGAGCGCCTGGAAGCCAATCGGATACTCAGCGTCACTCAGTTCGTCGATGAGTGTTGCAAGCGGCGGTCCCGTGAACGCATTCGTCGATCCGGACCGTGTCGACGCCGACGCTGGATTGTCGATCGTCGTCATCCAGTCGTCTTTCCGAGTCGCAACGCCACACCACTGCACGCCGACTGGTTGCAGACGGTCGATCGCTTGACGAGCTAGAATTGTCCCATCTGCCGTCTGTGTTGGCTTCTTGATCGACGTGTGCATCTCGCCCTCGGAAAGTGCCTCGCGGGAATCGATCTCGATGGTCCCCGTCTCTGTCTCGATCACTGTCTCAACGGTTGTCTCGCCATCTTCTTCGGTGGACGCCGCAGGTTCCATGGACGTGTCCACAGCACTCGAATCGTGCTCTGGTTCGGCATCTTGATCACTTTCGACTCGTTCATCCTCCGAAAAGTCGTAGAGCAACTCACCGCTATCAAGGGCTTCGACGAACTCCTCGTGCTCGTACTGAGTTGGTGGGATGAGCTTCGTCGCCGGGTCGATCTCGACTCGGGTAATATTGAACGTCGAGGGATAGATCGAGCGAAGCCGGTTTTCGAGGGTATCGAGATGCTCATCTGCTCCATAGTAGAACTCGACAGGGGCGTCCTTTCCCTCGCTGAGGATCAGAAACTCGAAGCGAAGTGGTGCTGTCGATTTCAGCGGGTTGAGCCTTTCGAGAAGGCCGGGAGTCTCTCCAGTCGTCAATTTATGGAGGCTGGCGAGG
Source organism: Halomicrobium sp. HArcht3-1 (assembly GCF_058933345.1). Classification (NCBI taxonomy): domain Archaea; kingdom Methanobacteriati; phylum Methanobacteriota; class Halobacteria; order Halobacteriales; family Haloarculaceae; genus Halomicrobium; species Halomicrobium sp. HArcht3-1. Next base: position 61,004 of record NZ_JBZYDM010000007.1, read on the forward strand.
ACTGGTGCAGCCGCCTCAGTCTGCAGTTCCTCGGACGTCAATGTGACACGGATGTATTCGCGTTTCATCACGGTCGCTCTTCCTCTGAGCCGCCATCTGTTTCTGTCTCAGCTGTTGGCTCCACAGTACTCGAAGCTCTGGCTTGTAGGGCATCACGCAGTGCCTGCCCCTCAGAATCAATTGCATCCTGGTCTGCACCGGGAAGTCGCTCTGGGATCTGTGCTGTCGGATCGAAGTCGATGACGTGCTTTTCTTTCTGCATTGCTTGTACCTTGATGCCGCGCCACTCGGCGTCGACGCCGACGAGTGCTTCAGAGAAGCCTGCCTCCTCGTTGCCGGGGACCGCATCCTGCACATAGCGCATCTGGGCGTAATTCAGGCCGAACTCGTTGGCCCACTCTTCGTCCATCCCATTCAGGCGATGGAACTGTTTGACCGCACACTGATCGAGAATCGCCTCGGATTCGACGTGCTGGAAGAACTCGTCGACAGTCTGCGTGACGAGACGAATCGAGAGATCGTGGTGGCGGTGATGTCGGAACACCGTTTCGAGGAACGCCAGACTCGCGGCGTCCTGCATGATGTAGCGTGCCTCGTCGATGACGAACACGACTTCCTTGTCCGTCTCCTTCGCCCGCTCGTATACGAGCGAGATGAGCAACTGCATCGTCAGCGCCGTGCTGCTTTCGACGCTTCCTTCCTGCTGTGCAAGGTCGAGGTAGATGACCTTCTCGTCGCGAATGTCGAACTCTGAGGACTTGCCCAGATTAGCATGGCGGCCCTCCTCCTCGAAGGGGCGAAGCTGGTCCAGCAACCACGTCGCGTCCTCACGTATCTTCCCGGTCTCCTCGTCAGACCGAACGACGAACGAGTCTGGATCGTCGACCATCTCCTCGAAGACGTCCATCATCTCTCGGATAGTCGGGCTAGGATTGCTGTGCGTCGCAATGTCGTCGGTGATATCGTTGCGCTTGTACGCACGCTTCAGGCCGAGTTCGAGCGTCGTCCGACGGTCTCCGAGTGAGATTCCACGCAGCGCAAAGAAGTTCGTCAGGAAGCTCATCGCGTCGTCGAGCTTCTCGTTGAACGGGCTCGCGTCCGTCCCCATCGCCCGCTGGACGTGCTCCGGCGTCTGGCGGATCTCCAGCGGATTCAGGCCGAGTGTCCCACCAACGGTGATGCGTTTCGCTCCGAGTGCCTCAGAGACACCCGCCCAGTTGTTGAGCGGTTCGAGGATGATGCCGATGCGGTCCTTGCTCTGCTCGATCGAGCGGACGAAATTCTGTTTCGAGCTGAACGACTTGCCAGAGCCAGTATCGCCAACAGTGAACATCGCATACCCGTTGTCACGGGCGAACGGGTCGATGACGACGGGGCTCTGGTTGTCCTTGTGGATGCCGAACTCGACTCCACCCTCCTCGAGGATGGTCGCATTATGCGGCGACGAGAGCAGTGCGCCAACGGCCCCACCGAGGGCGATGGACTCGCGCCCGAATACGTTGTCCCCGATGGGAGCAGCCGACTGCAGCGCGAGGTCCTGCCGACAGATCGCGGTCTTCGGCGTGAGATTGGCCGGATCGTCTCGGAGGGCGCTTTTGACCTTCTGGACTGAATCTCTGAGGTTTTCTTTGTCATCAGCGCGAACCGTGATGAACATCGCCTGCCCGAAGACGCTCGCCCCGTTCTCGACAGCTTTGTAGGTCGCAGCGGCTTCGTTTGCTCGCTCTTGCAGGTAGGCACTGCGGACGCTCTGTTCCAGATCAGCGTCGACCTGGAGGTCATCAGCGATCTCCTGCAGTTCGTTGCGTGCTCGCTGTTGATTCTTTGGCGTGATGTGCGCTGTGAGGTCGAATTCGACGTCGGTCAGCTCGAAGAGTTCGCTCAGGTAGCCGTCACTCGGATAGTCGGCATAGTCGACGATGTAGAGCGTCGTCGTCCACTGCTCTCCGACGTGCGCTGCCCGTGTCTCCCACTCGACGGCTGCCGGTGCGGTTACTGTCTTGTGAGACTCGGAGATGTCATCGAGGAGCTGGCCTTCTGTGTGGCCTTTTTCGAGTGTTGCCTCGTCGAGGACGTCCGAGAAGTCGACTTCTGGTTCCTCGTCGGCGGTGCGCTGGTCCCAGAAGTATTTTCCAGAGATTCCAAGGACCACGATCAGGAGGATGTAGATCGACGCTCCTTCTGATGACGCCGGATTCAAGAGCCACTCGGTTAGCTGTGCGACGGCTCCATCGCTTGACTGCAGAAGAACGTCACGCATCGGTCGTCTCCTCTCGGCGCGAATGCCCGATGATCGGTTGCTCACGGATGAGGTGGTCTGCCTCGTCGTAGTCGTGCTCGCGGCCGTTCCAGAAATCCATATTCAGGACGAACAACTCCACCGTGCTGAGCCGGCGAGCAGACCAGCCGGAGGTCTGTTGGATAAATTCCGCACGAACGTCATTGACGCGCCCGTCGAGTTTCTCGAACATCAGCGCTCGTCGCTCGACATCGGTGAGATCTGCACGGCGAGTCACGAAGGGGTTGAAGAGGAATCCGATGACGGGGAACTTTGTCAGTTTCTCGGCTGGCGTCCCCTCATCTCGATATCTGTCGTAGACTTCGAGCGGCGTGACCTCGACGCCAAGGTAATACCGCATCTGCTGGATGCCACGGTCACGCATCTCTCTGGGGCGAGTCTCTCGATACTCTTCGAGAAGTTCTCGGAAGATCGGATTTTCAGAGACATCTTCGTCAGTGAGCCGTTGTTCGATGGTTTCCGTGATTTGCTCGACCGGGAACGAGCGGGTTTTCGCGTGGAATTTGAGCTTCGAGTCGAGTTCCTTGTTGGCGAAGTCTTCGCCTGCACTTTGGAGGTGTGCCCAGTCCTCAGACATTGCGAAGTCCATATTCCCCGGGTCGATCTCGATGAAAGCCTCCATCGCGCCGTCCGTCCGTTGGATCGCGCCAGCGCCCGGCCACGCCCGCTCGACGTTCGTGAGATCCTGCGTTCGCTCGTCCGGTTTGAACGGTGTGTAGTTTGCGAACCCGCCCTGATTTCGCGTTGTTTCGTCCGTACTACTGTCTGCTTCCTCTGGGACACCGAACGTGACTCGTGGGCGCTTGAGGTACCGGTAGACAGCCTTCGTCCACGTCCACGCATTCAGGTGGTCAGGAGTGACATAGATGACTGCAACACCGAGGCCGAGTCCCCCAGCCACGAATGGAAGCGATAGCGAATCGACGCCGGTGAAACTCGCGATGAACAGCCCGATGATTGGGAAGGCGATGAGCACGCCGACATCACCTTCTTCGATGTTGAGGTAGGGGACACGACTCTCTTCGCCAAGCTGGTTCATGATACGCCGCGCTGCCGCGTCGGGATCTGTTGCCATTAGTGAATCCCCCGATCGTACTCCATTCCACGGCGGTTACTCGATCTGTCTGCTGTGGCCCCGCCAGGATCATTTTCGGTTCGACGGTACGATGGAGCCTCGTCCTCCGTTTCGTGCCCGCCTCGAGCAGCAGCTTTCTGTGCGATGGCCTGGCCGGCTGCTGCTTTCGGTCCCCACCGCGCTGCTGTCGTCGCGACACCTGCACCACCAACGTAGGCACCAGCTGCGACACCACCGACGAGAGCTGTCCCTCTCGCTGCGCCACCAACGACCCTGGCTGTCAGCGGCGTCGCATACTTGAACGTCTTCCACGTGATGAAGAGGGCAACAAGCGGGAGTGAGACAGCGACGAGGACCTTGAGAAATGCAGTCGGTGGTGTGAGCGCTCCGCCGCCGTAGATCAGATCATATCCTTTGAACACCATTGCAGCTGGCAGCGGCAGGACAGCAAGAGGGACGAATCGTTTGACGAATCCCATGGAGATATCAGAGAGAACGGGTAGGTTGCCGTAGGCGAGGGCGAACGCAATCGGCATCACATACAGATATACATAGAGCAGGATCATTCGGATATAGAAGAGTGCCTCCAAGGCCCACATCGAAACTCCCCCGATAAACGCAAACAGGAATCCCAGTCCAGGGTTAGTAATGGAGACACGCAAGAATTGTAGCATTGCTGTTGCTACTGAGGAGAGGTCGGGCATCAGGGCAATCGTGAATCCATCCACGAGATACAGGGTGAGAGTACCGATCCAGTACCAGGTGACGATCAGGAAAGCACCAACCCAAGCAGTTTTCTTGGTTTTTCGGGCTTCATAGGCGCTCCCCATGTTGAATATCCGAATGCTATGGCGCCCTTGTACGCTCATCACGAGAAGCAACAGAGAGATCAGCATGATTTCACCACCAACGAGCGCATCCTGAATCGTCGGCCACGGAGCATTGGTTGCCTCACCAAAAATGAACGCTCCGTCAGTCTGTGGTGTTGGTGTTCCAAACATCGCTTCGGTCAGGGTCTGATACCCTGACCGGAGCCCATCCATGAATAGACCGAGAACCCACTCTACGATGTCTTTGAACCCCTCCAGTACGACATCGATTAGGTCAACCATCGTCAGGCCTCCGTGATCGTGACCTTACAATTACTCATCTCCTCAGACCCAGAGTACTCAACATCGAATGCTTTCCTGACCCTGTTTCCGTCGACTCGTGTCTCAACGAGAACGGTGAATTGCCCGCTGTTGCCCTCGGGAGAACACCCCATCCCTTTCTCAGACTCTGATCCAAAGGGGAACGAATTGCTGAAGAGGTCCACTGTCTCCCTTGGTGAAACGACTACTTGCTCTGTTTCGTACATCCCGCTCCTTCGGGGATCTTCGATGGGACTGGGGGCATCTCCAGAGAACACGAGTTCAACAATCGCATCTGGGCCTGTCCCGGTATTTTTCACAGTAACGAACGCTTCACCGTTCTTCAAGCGGTCTGTCTCAGTATCACCGTAGATCTCGTCCCACGGCTTGTCAGGATTATTTCGAAAGAGTCCAACGTCCTGAATCTGGATCTCCGGGACGATCTCCGTCGTACTCTCAGCGACGGTTTCCTCATCCCTCAGCGCAATTACGCGATAGTCACCAGGCTCGTACGCAGTCCCGATCTCGAACGAGACCCGTTGGGCCCCTGCGGCCACATCACGGGTTCCAAACAGTTCTCCGTTCGGCTGAATGAGGTTGATCTGATCAACATCAGCGTCGGGGGAAGGCTCAACGACGAGCGTCGTCCCTTCGACAGCGATTCGTTGCAGCGGGCTTTGTCCATCCGAAGAACTGTCCACGTCACCGGACGTTCCAGACTCTCCATCATCGCCCAGGCAACCAGCAACGCTCACAAGCGCAGCGCCGGTGACTGTTCGAAGGGCATTCCGTCGACTGATCTGTGGGCTATTTCGTGTCATAGATTTCGATCGAAGCGGTCTTTGGGACCGAACATTCTGAGGAGACGATGTCCAGTGTAGAACATCACGAAGAACGGGATGAACTGCCAGAAGATCTCGAAGAGGAACGCGAACCAGCCGTCGATGGTTCCGAGTGGATGCCAGCGGACGCTTGCCGTATCACTCACGTATGCAGGATTCTGGCTCAGCCAGGACTCTGGTTGGTACCGCACCTCGTCGATTCCAGGATCGTCGACGGCGACGATAGCAACACCGGACGCATTGGTCTCGACTCGCTGGTCGGCGATGGTGATGTAACCGTTCCGGGGGTCCTCACGAATGGGATTCGAGCGAGCACGATCGTCGAGGATGATCGGCGCACCCGTCTCGTTGTCACGGAGCTCGATCCGAAGCGTGGCCTGTGACTGGTTCTGTTCGAGAACCGATACCGTGAGGTTGCTCCGACGAAGCTGTCGTTCAGACCCTCCTCTGGACTCGACAATTGATGCGTTGACGCCGCGAACGATACCTGCAACGTGGAGTGCGTCCCGGTCGACAGCCTCGGCTCGAACAGCAAGACCGTGGGTCGCCGTGTACGGCTGGTTCACGACCTCGACGGTGACATTCTCACCGATGGTCCCCGCTGGGGAGGGTCGCTCACTCCCCCAGATATCCACAATCTCCGGGCCGTCATGGACGGGTTCTGCACGCGGTCCAATCCGGGAGGGATACGCGTGGACGTAGACCGGGATCGCATCCGACTGCATTTCGGCGCTAGCGGTTCGGTTGGACTGAACGAGCGTATCCCAGTTCGGATCGCGGGCAGTGTAGAATCGCCAGACTCCACGAACATTTGTGTCGCCTTCCTCAGTAAGCGTGTACCCCTGCCAGGGTCGAGACTGGAAAATGGCAACGCCGGAATCACCGTTCGGATACTCTGCGTAATAGGGGTACGCAGAGAGGTCGTAGATCTCGACGTCGATCGAGTCTGAGACGCTCAGCGTCTCCTCACGATCGATCTCTTCAATCTCGATTTCACGAATCAGTTCGGTTCTATTGGTCGCAACAGTCCCGTTGGTCGAATTGGTTTCATTCACTGCGTCGGTACTGTTGGTCACATTGATTCTGGAGACCACTTCGGTCCGTACCGTCTTCCGCAACTGGATGTGGATCTCTGCTTCGAGGGTGAGGGTCGTGCTCCAGTCATCCTCAATCTGATAGTCGAGAACGGGTGTGTGAGTTCCATCGCTCCTCGCGATGGTCTCTTCGTCTGCTTTCAGACGCACCTCTTCGATCTCGTGGTTCGTGAGTGACCACTGTACAGTCCTGTTCTCCGAGGATCGGTCGTCTGGGAGACGGATCCGGTAATCGACGAATCCGCGGACCGCGCCATTTGGGGCGACATAGAGCGGCGTCTCACCGGATTCCAGATGGCCCCGAGTCGAAGGCTGGACCGCGAACATTGACGCGTGAGCGTTCTTAATGAATTGACCGTCCTTGAGGGATGCATGAGACGGATGGACGGACGTATCAGATCTACCGGCGTCGAGATCGGAAAAATCGCTTCGAGTCCACGTGGCGGCAGTTGCAGGCGGCCGCTTGAACGTAATGTCTGTCCCGTTCGCAAGCTGGTGGATCGACGTTCGCTCGCTGCCGTAGCGTTGGCGGTACTCTTCCTGGTTGATGTAGTTATCCGCATCACGAGACCAGAGCGTTGCTGAATCGTTTTCAGTGAGTCCATTGTCTTCCGTACCCGGACGCGGCGGGAGCGCTGAGACGATACCCGTGACGACGCTCGCGACGCAGAGGGTTGCGATGAGTACAGCGATTTCTCGTTGTTGTAGGGGTCTCACGGAGGCTGTGACCGACTTACCAGGGGACGAGATTCACGCAACTTGCCAGTGGAAGGCTCATCATCGACCCTGCAACCGTGTACAGGGGGCCGAGAATGAGGAGGATCACGGCAGACCTCATCGCGGATTGCTTGTGACGCTTGAGTCCCTTCTTCTGCTCTGGATCAAGTGTGAACATCTCGATAAGAGAGTCCGCTTGCCAAACGACAGCGAGACCCAGAATGCCCAACCCGGTAGTGAGCTGAAAGAAGCCCTCGATCATTCCGGGAAGCTTCTCAGTACTGCAAACGGCTCCGTCTGAGGCTTGTAGAGCGAGTGCGGGTTCAACTGCGACCAGTGAAATCGCTGTAAGCGTGACTGCGAATTTCGTCCCAGCGGTACTCCATGGAGTGCGTTTCGGCTTCTGTGATGGTGAATCAGTATCTGGCCCTTGCATACGTGTCTGTGTGTCGCTGTTCCATCGCTTGAGGGGGTCCGGGGTCGTTGCAGATCTGTGGAATCAGCGTTCAGTTCTACCACTATCAAGCTAGTATATGAACTTGAACATTCGAATGTATTTCTTCAGATCTTCTTGTATGTCTTAGAAAATGAGAATACCTTCTGGGAGCGCATCGAATAGTATTTACATTGTTTCCTACAACAGATAGGTGTCCATATGTATCGAGAAGTCAATTGGGCAGTACCTGCCGACCCATACATCCTCGAAGAGCTCGGGAAGTACGAAGGCTGGCATACGGCAAAGAATCTCGAGATCAACACAGATTTCAGTCGCCAATGGATCTCCCAGCGCTGTCCAGTCTATGTCGAACATGGGCTTGCAGAGCGCCATAAAGAAGAGCCAGCGTTCCGTATCACAGACTTGGGCCTGCAGGTTCTCACTGGTGAAGTGGAATACACAGAGCTAAACTAGACGAACGACTAATGTATTAGAATAAAATACCCTCATCATGGGGAATTTGAATATTAAATGATGGTGTGTGAATCCATACATTCTAAAAACAACTCTCTATAACCATAGAAAAGTTTGAAAACTCTATCACTGTGACTCTATGAAGGAAGTATAGGTCCGCTCTAGTGGATATATCGCTCTATAATCGCATCTCTATAGAAAGATCGTCTAATGACATTCTCAGTTGTACACTGCCTACTTGAAGGATGATGAAGTAACCAGACTACAGAATTCAGAACATATAATATTCCAGCTGTAGTGAATTAGTCTACACACATTACCAATGAGTGATTCCGTGGGTGAACGGGTGGAAAACCAGTGGTTGTCGGCCGTGCTTGAACTGCATACAACAGTAGCCGAGCTGGCGTGTTCGACTGCGCTGTCGCCCGGCTTGCTCTTGCAACGGAAGACGAGTTAGTGCCGACCGCCAGTTCTCAGGACGAACCAATCGAAGAGATTGCGCCCGTACCCACGACGTTTGGCTATGCTGGCCAGGCGTTTCAGTCCGGATCGACGATCTCACCGACACGCGATCTGCAAGCTCGGAATCTTCACTGACAGCTTCTGGTGTTGGACCACAACCGACTTGCCACCGCCATCGAGCACTGGTAAGTATCCCACTCGAGGAATACGGCGTCGTGCAATTGTATTCGTCTGAGGCAGGTGCATTTACCGAACGAGATGAAGAGCGAGCAGCCCTGTATGCCAACCACGTCTGTACTGCTCTCGATCAAGCCGAGACTATCGCACAGCTTCGCACGCAACGCGACCGCAATCGAGAATTTGCCGAGCTAGTGAGCCACGACTTACGTAATCCACTGCAGGTCCTCCGTGGTGCGCTGGATGGAATCGGTGATACTGGCGATCGATCCCACCTCGAGAGGGGCTATCGGGCACTCGGGCGGATGGAATCGCTCGTCGACGATGTGTTGGTGTTGGCTCGTACCGGCGACCAGATCACTGAGAAAGAATCGGTTGATCTCGACCAACTCGCAGAGACCTGTTGGCAGACCATTCCGACCGAGGACGCAACACTCCGAGTTGCATCGGGTCTCTGTCTTGAGGCCGACAAAGACCGGGTACAACAGCTCCTCGAGAACCTGTTTCGTAATGCTGTCGAACACGGTGGTACGGACGTCACCGTCACGATTGGCGAGATGGAAGATGTATTCTATGTTGCCGGTGACGGATGCGGAATCGCACCTGCCCTTCAAGAGCAAATTTTCTATGACGGCTGCTCATCGACAGCCGATGGGACTGGCATAGGACTGGTAATCGTCGCGACCATCGTTGAGGCGCACGACTGGGAAATCTCCATGAGTGACAGTGAAGATGGAGGCGCACGGTTCGAGACCAGCGGGATCAGTAGTTAGTATGACCGGCCCCAATCATTCTTGACGTTCGTGTGATGGGATAGTGGGTGATGGCACTGTCTAGTTGAGGGATGAGCGACCCGCAGACGGTAGCGCCGTCGCGGGTCGCGGTCGACGAGAAGCAGATCGAAGTCGCCGGCGAAAAGAAGTGGTTGTTTGCGGCGATCGACACCAACTCGAAGCTACTGCTCGAAATCGACGTATTCAGTCGCCGTGGGACCGATCCTGCGGCGTTCACGAGAACGCAGTTCTCGTGCAGCCCATCAGAAATCTAAGATTTCTGAGGACGGCGTTCCTGTACCGACTCACCGAGAAACACGACCTCGCCGATACAGAGTGTCTCGTCGATGCTGGTGGCTAACTGACTGCCCTCGCACGTCACGAATTGAGCGGTCGGCTCAACTATCGAACTCGGAACCATATCGAAAAGTGGTTCCAGACCGTCACCATACGAATCGACCGCTTCCACACGTTCTGGCGGGGCAGTCAATCGAGTACCAGACAGTGGTTACGACGCTTTAGACACCACTACAACCACGAACGACCCAATCAAGCACTCGACGGACGAACGCCAGCGCAGGAGGTTCTGAACTAGACAGTGCCTGGTGATGGATTCCTTCCGCTCTGTTGGTTGATTTTTGTGCGCCCGCCGAGGGGCGGAGGCGCGTTCTAACCTCCGTCGAATAATGACTGAACCCTATCTCACGACGGTCCTCGAGGAAGCCGAGCACGTTGCCGAGCAACACGACCAGGTCGCTCGTACGACAGACAACCAAGCCCACGAGTACCTCCGATACGCCGTCTTCCGGGTGCTCGAAGGCGAGGCGGAACACCTCCCAGCAGACTGGACGCCGATCGACGGCGTCACGGTGGGCTACGGAAGCGATGACGCGATGTTCGACAGATGGGGCTCCAGCGAAGACTGGTGGGAGACCGTCCCGCCGCAAGAAGCGTGTACCCGCTTCCGATTGTTCTTCCCGGACGACCACCAGACGGTTCCCTCGCGACATCGTCGACGTGATGGCTGCGCTCGGGGCCTAGCGAGTGTGGACCGGGAGCGCAGCGGCGTGCGGCTCCTACGACCATCGCGAGCGCCGTGAGGTCCACTACCTGTGGCCGGAAGGCCATTCGGTGGAGGTAGTGCTCCACGAGCGACTCAGTGGCCCTGCGGAAGCCGTCGCACCCGACGGTGGTCGAACGAGCGACGTTCGCAACCGACTGGTCGTCGACAAATCGTGTACCTGTCCCGACTGGCAGCAGCGCTCACCCGAAGGCGGCTGCAAGCACCTGCGCCGCGTCGATCACGAGATTAAACGGGGCCGCGTTCCCCGCCCAGACGGCCGCCTCCCTTCCCCGTAATCGTGACCGGACTACTCCACAGGACGGACTGTGTCGCCATCCCGACGGACCCGATCGAACGTTGAGAGATACGTGAGCCGGTCGTGAACCTCGTCAGTATCCAGCTCCAGTTCGGCGGCCAGTTCATCGACGGTCATCGGCTCGTCGAGTGCCTGGAGGACTTCGAGCCCCCGGTAGTATCTATTCGTGAGCTCCTGGACGCGGGCCTCGATCGGCGTGGTCACCCCGTACCGCTCCTCGAGTTCGACCAGGGCCTCGTTCGCGAACGTGGCGAACTGATCGTCCCCTAGGCGTTCGATCTGGGCTTCGAGTTCATCCCGGACGACGTCGTAATCGAGGCCGGCCTGCACGAGCATAGTCATGTCCTCGATGTCGTCGTCGCGGCCTGCGATCGACTTGAACAGGAAGATATCCTCATTGCTGACCAGCCAGACCGTCAGTCGATCCGTGTCGAGGAACGGCTCGCTGCGCTCTTGCATCCCGTCGGTGAGCACGAGCTTGTTCGCGACCTGCTGGTTGAAGATATCGAGGCGACACCCATCGTCGTTCTCGACGCAGCTCGTCGCGCCAAGTGCCCGATAATCTGGATCCAGCGACTGGACCTCCGCATACCCGAGGTCCATCAGGACGGCCCACAGCTGGCCGTACGCGTCGCCATCCGGGACGACCAAGTCGATATCTTTCGTCGCCCCCTTGAGGTCGCGAAGCGACATCGCGCCACCACCGATCAGGTAGACCGTGAGCGGTTCAGATAGCCCGTCCCCGATTCGCTGGAATTCGTTCTCGATGTACTTACGTCCGAATGTTGGTCTCATTGTGATAGTGGCACCTCGTAGTCAGCCGCCAGCTTCTGGAACTCGTCCCACTCCGGGAGTCGCTCGTCGTCGACCTCGCCGTGCGTCTCGAGGTAGCGCAGCAAAGCGTCGATTTCGTCTTCAAGGCCATACTTCACCGCCTGCTCTCGGAGCTCCGCCTCGTCGACGTCGACGTGGCTGAGCAGGAGGAGGCAGTACGAGCGGTGACGGCTGCCGTCGTCGATCAGTAGCGTGTGACAGCAGAGCTCCGCCGGCGAGACTGCGTCGTGATCCTCGGAGTAGACGTAGTAGCGATGGCCGGTGAGCAGGAACTGGAGGTCGAAGGCCGCGAATCGAGCGAGGCCTGTTTCGTGGAACGGCTCCGCGTCGATCTCTGTTTCGGCCTGGGCGAGGAATTCGTCGTAGTCCTCCCAGAGAATCGTGCCCTTCGGGGCGACGGCTTCGAGGCGTTGACGATGCAGATGGTGTGCGAGTTCACGGGCGAACTCGTGGAGGCGGTCGAAATCGGCGTTGAAGTCATAGCGGCCGTCGGCCGTTCCGACAAGACCACGGTCACGAAACCGCTTGAGGACGCGGTTGACCGTGTTGCGGTAGTTGTCGCTCCGGTCGGCGATCTCGGAGACGGTTCGCGGCTGGTCGAGGTAGTACAGCACCTCGAGTGCCTTGCCGGTCAGCAGCTCGGGGAAGTCGATGTGGGAGTGCTGGCGGACGAGGTCCTGATAGAGTTCGACGGCGCGAGCATCCGACGAGACGACGCGTTTTCGCCGCCCATCGCGTTCCGTGTTGACGAGTCCCTTTTCGACGAGGCCGCCGACGGCACGAGAGAGGTAGCTCTCGCTGTGGTCGAGCTTCGTCGCGAGCTCGGAGATCGTGTCGCCGCGGTCGATCATGGCAAGGACCTCGAGTTCGATGCGCCGGAGCACGGTGTAACATAGTAAGAAACTTATATATAAAGAAGTTTCGAGTAGTGTTACAGCCAGCAATCGCGAGAACCGCCCCCATCGTCTTAACCAACAAAACTATGGGTTCATGGGCCGTGTTGGTTAACGTCTGCCGAGCGTTCATCTTCTCTCTTTCTTGAGCGCTGATCACTGCGGGGCGCCTATCCGCCACGAAGTCGAGGGTCTATCGATCACACTGCATCTCGTTCGGTCTCGATGTGCTCGACGTACGTCTCTACGACATTCTGGATGATCACTTCACCTGCCTCGGCGGTTGCCTCTGTCGGATCACCGAGCACCCCGTTTTCCGTGATCGATTTGAACCCCTCACTCAGCAGACGGGCTGGCGAGATATCACCTTCAGGCCCGGATTCGATGTTCTCCGTCCTGACGAGGCCTTCGTCGATGGCTAGTACCATTGCCGTCTCGGCGGCTCCGGCGTGGATCACGTCCTGGCTGTACTCAATGCCTGCTTCGCTAAGCCCCTCGTTCAGCAATTGCATGTGTTCGTCAAGATCGGCAAGTGGAATCACCGTGGCGTCGAGTTCGCGGGCAACATCGGGAGCTACGGTTGTGACCGGTCCGAAATTCCCTCCATGAGTCGGCACGAGGACGATGTACTCGAAGCCGTGTTCGTCGAGGGATCGGCAGTACGACCGGATTACGTCCATCAGCGTTTCTGGCGGGACCGTAATCGTACCGGGAAACTCCATGTGATGTCCCGAACACCCGGGACGAATCGTCGGGGCGGCGAGCGCATCGCCCAGTTCCGACGCGATCCGCCGAGAGAGTTCGTCCCCGTCGAGTGTATCCATATTCAACGGCAGATGAGGCCCGTGCTGTTCGATCGAGCCGACGGCCACGATTGCTGTCCTCGTACCGGCTTCGAGGGCTGCTTGTACCTCTGGCCATACCATCTCCTCGAGGCGTATAGTTCTGCGAGAAGACATGCATCTGAGCCTGTCCGACCAGCTTTGAAAATCTTGTGCCGGTGCAAGGCCAGTGTTAATCCGCACGCGAGACGTAAGGACCGCAATGATCGAGCGACTGTCGAACGAGACTCAATCTATTGGTGAGCTTGTAGTCTCACCCCACGGGTGTGAGTGATGGATCCGTTTCCAGCGGCTGTCCGACGGGATATTGACGGGAAAACGACCGGCCAGGGTATCGAGCAAGATGATGGGGAACCAATACAGACGATTGAACCCCAGCGATCATTCACGGACCGACGGACAGCGGGAGTCACACGTGCGATCCACGGAGTCCGGTGCCGTACCAGTTCCAGTGATGCAACGACTGCATACCGAGATCATCCGATGCGAGAACAGCGATGACACTGACACCGACGGTGCTGCGTGAGTACGACCGCAAAGCGCCAGACGGAGACGAGACTGAGACAGCGACCTTCGCACTGGGCTGTTTCTGGGGGCCGGAGGCACGGTTTGGGGCACTTGATGGCGTCGTTCGGACCCGCGTCGGCTACGCAGGCGGCACGAAGCCCGATCCGACCTATCACGCGCTCGGGGACCACACTGAGGTGTTTCAGGTCGACTTCGACCCTGCTGATATTTCGTATGCCGACCTTCTGGAACTCGTCTTCCAGCGTCACAACCCACGTCAGCAGACCCGGAAAACCCAGTATCAGAACATCGTGTTCGCGGCCACACCCGAGCAGCGCGAGCGTCTCGACGAGTTCCTGACAGCGAACGACTATTCGGACACCGATATCCAGACTCGGATCGAGCAACTCGGTGACTTCTCCCTCGCCGAGGACTACCACCAGAAACACAGCCTCCAGTCACAGCCCGCACTTCGGGATGTGTTCGAGACAGCAGACTACGACGACGCAACACTCAGGGAATCACCAGCGGCCGCGAAGCTGAACGGGTACGCTGGCGGCCACATGCTCCCGGAGGAAGATGATCTTGCGACGATCCTCTGCAGGACGAGACACAGCCGATAATACAGCACCTCTATGCGACTGGTGCCGTGGGTCTGTGCTGACTAACTACCAGTACCGCCAGACCAATCCCACATCCTGCGGATAGTCCGACCGAGTTGGGAACAGAAGTCCCTTTTCGCGTTCCTCGGAGTCGTGCTGACGCTTGATACAGCATTACTGTGGAACCTGAACCGTTTATACTGTCGAGACTGAAGTAACGGTTCAGGTGTGGTGACCAAAACCTATGGGAGATTCCCCTGACACAGAATCCGAGACGCCCGACACGGCGAACAGCGATCGAGACTGCCTCTGTCCACTGGGTGGGATAATGGATCTCCTCAGCCGTCGGTACGCGATGCAACTCGTCTGCGTCGTCGGTGCAATCGGTCCGGCACGATACGGCGACATCGAAGAAACATTCGACGGCGTGAGTAGTTCGACGCTCTCGACGAGACTCGACGAACTGGTCGAGGCTGGGATCCTCTCTCGTGAACAGTACGCGGAGATCCCCCCACGTGTCGAATACGAACGTACGGAAACTGGTGACGAACTGGGCCAGCATCTGGAGCCGCTCCTCAAGTGGGCAGAGCAAAACGACGCGGATGACATCTCAGTCGATCTGGGATAGGTAGCCGGCGCGATGCCGGGACCGAGAGAGCGAAGATCGTAAGGCGGCCTGCAGTGAGGACGAACACCATCGCTGAAACAGCCGCTTTCGGCGGTGGATCACAGCGAGACGGTGGTTGCTCATCGTACCCATCATGACACTACCCGGGAGCAAGCCACCGCCAACGTGAACTCAGGGAGCCACGACAGGCCCGCGATAGACTGGCTTCGGTCCCGGTCTCGGTGACACCAGTCTCGATTCGGAACGATCGTGGGGACCAGAACCGCTCGAACTCTCGGCACTGATCCTCTTACTGCGCGAACTTCGTTCCGCTGGAACCCAGACCGAGTAGACCGAGGCCAACCCGAGCGCCACTCATTGCGACGCTGGACACGTTCATGCGTTCGTCTCTTGTGGACTTGCCGCCGTCAGGGCAGCGGCGATGGGAACGCCAGATTCGAGCGGGATACCAACGGTGGTGGCTGCCACGCTCTCTGCCCATCGCTCGTAGCCTCCACGGGTATAGAATGCCTTCACGTACGGGCAGACGGCTCCGTAGACGTCCTTGGGTCTCGGTGTCTCGTCAGCAGGAACGTCACTTTCGGTGGCGACCCCGAACGACATGACTGCATCAGCGGGCGTGACATCGATGGGAGACCCAGGTGAGATCTGTATCTCGATGGACTCGTTCGTTGGCGTTTCGGTCTCGATTTCGACGGGTTCGTCCACGAGATGGGCCAGTGCGATTCCATCGTAGAAACACCGGAAGTAGTGGGTCTCGTCTTCGGTCTTCGCGACGTGGGGCGTTTCCTCCTCGACATGACAGAGTTCGCCGATTGCAATGCCGTCCCCTTCGACGACACTACGGATTAGCGCGATCATGTCGTCGAACGATTCGATCGAATCGCCGAAGAACCGGCTCGTGTTGTCCGCCATAGTCTCCGGAAGCTGTGCGGTCTCCACAGGTCGTTGTGCGATCCAGTTGTCCGCATTCGAGGTCTGTTCAGCCGTCTGTTCGACCGTTCGATCGGCACAGTTGCAGTCGTGATCGGACATGCACCTATACATCTATCTTCGAAGTAATTATACTGTCAAGTCCGAAGTTTTGCAGCCACTGCAGTGAATCGAAGGGAGTGGGCTAAACGAAAACGTCGGCCCGTTCTACCGTCTGTCGCTGGACGATTCACTGGACATTTTTGAGTACCGTCGAGTGCGTTCAGTAAAGGGTCCCACCGTTTGGCACCTGCTTTTCCGGAGTCACGAGGACGGGATTGCCATCGTCACCCGGAACACCGACGGTCAGTGCCTCGGATTTGAATCCCGCGATGCGGACTGATCCCAGGTTCGTCGCACAGAGCACCTGACTCCCGACGAGGTCATCGACATCGTGATGATAGCCCAGTTGGGCCGCCGACTGGAACGAGTCGTCGCCAGATTCCAGCCAGAGTTTGATCATCGCTGGCTTCTCTGCTTCGGGGAAAGCTTCGGCTTTCTGCACCTCGGCAACGCGAATCTCGACCTCGAATGGACTCTCGCTCATGCAGGGACAACTCTCTGACACTGCATAACTTGAACGGGTACTCGTCGCCTCTGGCGATAGTTCAGTGAGGCGAGGAGATGGTAGCGCCCACTGCGATCAGGTGTCGCCGAGCAACCGAATGAGTTCGTCTTTCGACAACGGTTCGACAAACACACGCTCTCCCGCCCCCGTGTAGTAGATCGACGCCGACACCGATCGCTCCCCGTACTCCGCATCGAGGACGTGGTAGTACACGCTCAACTGTTTGCGGTACTCGCTCTCGGCGACCCGCGTCCGGTCGGTCTTGTAGTCGATAATCTCGACTGCCTCGTCCACGTGGACGAGGTCGACGACCCCCGAGATCACCACCTGCTCGTCCCCGAACGACAGCGGCAACACGGCCTCCGTCTCGACGAACACGGCACCGTTCAGGTCGTCCAGCAACGCGGCGATGCGCTCCTCGTGTTCGTTCGATGGCTCGACTGCGTCTCCCAGCGCGTATCGCTCGGCGAATTCGTGAACCCGGGAGCCGAAGTTCAGACCCCCGCCCTCTCCGGTGTCACGCTCGCCCACTTCGACCGCCTCGCCGACTTCCTCGAACACACTGTCATCCATCAGATCGTGGGGGGTATAGCCCGCTGGCTCGTCCGGCGGTGACACGCTGAACGGGAGTTGCGTCTGGGTCGGCGTCGACGACCGAGCAGACTCCACGTCGGCACTCACTTCCTGTACGTCCACGGGCAGCCCATCGAGGAACGGACTCGGGTCCGTCCCGGCCAGCACCAGATGGTGCTCTGCTCGCGTAATCGCCACGTACAGCAGCCGTCGCTCTTCGTCGTAGCCGTCGGGGAGACAGCGTCGTAGCACGTCATAGCGCCAGTTGTCGTAGACGTGGGGATACGCTCCGACTTCGCTGTAGCACTTGCGCTGGCGGACCCCGATCGACTCTTCGTACCGCAAGACGCCCGAGGAACGAGTCGACGGCGGGAAGCAGCCATCGTTCACGTTCGCGAGGATCACGATGGGATACTCTAACCCCTTCGCCGCGTGGATCGTTTGAACGGTCACCGAGTCCGCCCCGGCGTTCGTGGTGACGGCGTGCGTGCTGGCGTTGTCGATCCCACGTTCGATCAGGCGGATCAGATCGCCCGGTGTCATCGTCGTCGACTCGTGGATCGACTGGATCAGGTGCAGGAGTTCGTCGGCGTACTCACCGCGTAGTCCATACCGCTCGAAGACGCGCCGTGCGACCGCCCCGACAGTCGAGAGCGCCGCCAGTTCGTCACGGAACCGCGCCATGTTCGATGGGTACATCTCGCGGTTGAGGATCCCGTTGCTCTCGTCGAGCGTGTAGCCTGCGCGTTCGAGGACCACTGCCCAGCCCCGGTCCGAACCACTGTCGAGGATCCGCAGCCACGCGAGCAGTAGCTTCGCCGGATCGCTGTCGAACAGTTCGACCTCGCCGTCGTATGCCATCGGGAAGTCGTACTCCTCGGCCACCGAAAGCAGCTCGCGGCCGTAGGAGCGCGTTCGCGTCAGGACGGCGATGTCGTCGTAGCTCGGTTCGACCAGTTCGCCGTCGTCGTTCTCGATCAGATACTCGTCACTGTCGTCCGCCACGATCGACTGAATCTTCGCCAGCACCGCCTCGTGTTCGTCTTCGTGGGTGATGGCGTCGATCCGGGTCACGTCGTGGTCGGCGTTCGACCGGAGTGGCTCGTCGCCATCGAGGACAGTGTCGGACACCGACTCTGAGTGCTTTGCCGGCGTCGTGAGCGCGTTTCGAGAGAAGTCCAGCACGGTCTGAGTCGATCGGTAGTTCTCGATTAGCTGGATGTGTACGATGTCGTCAGTTGCAAACGACACTCGATCCGTCGCGCCGTCGTCGTTCAGGTCGGCGGCAAACTGCCGGAGTCGCTCGTCGAACTCGACGATGTTGTCCACGTCGGCGTACTGAAACGAGTAGATCGACTGCTTCCAGTCGCCGACGACACAGAGGTTGTTCGTGCCCGCGAGCAGGAGTGCCAGTTTGAACTGGATCTCGCTGGTGTCCTGAAACTCGTCGACCATCACGTAGTCGAAAGACACTCGCTCACGAACGGCGGGGTCCTCACAGAGCGTGACGAAGGCAAAGAGTTGCAGGAAGCCGAAGTTCAGGTAGTCACGCGAGAGCGCGAATTCGAGGTATTCGAAGTACAGATCGTGGACGAACGCCTTCAGTTGCTCCCGGTCGGCGTCGAACACGTCCCGGGCGATGCTGTCGTCGAGTTGCTTGGTCCCGCGGCCCCCACGAATTTCTGCCTTCGACGGCCCATTAGGATGATACGTCTTCTTGCTCCCGAATCGAGACAGATCGTCGCGCAGTTCCGACTGTTTTCGGCCATCGTTCCGGGGCTGATTTCGGTCGTCGAAGTACTGCTTGAACCGCTCGAAGTCACCGTCGAGGGCAGTTTCGCCGTCACGATACCACCCCTCCGCGGTCGGGAAGACGCCTTTCGCGGCGAGTTCGTTGATGAGGTCGAGTCCCTCCAGCGGGTCAGAGAGGGTCCGGAACAGGTCGCCGTACTCGGGGTGGGTGTCGCGAAACTGGCCGTAGAACTCCCGGAACAGTTCGTGTTCGACGAGGTCGTCCTCGACGATGTCGACGGCATCGGTGATCCGGTCGTCGATCCCGAGATGTGTCGGTGCCTCGTAGCCGTGTGCATCGAGCAGGTCGTGACAGTAGGAGTGAAACGTCTGGATCGGTGCGTCGGCGAGTTCGCGCATACCGTAACTACAGTGCTCGACGATCCGCTCGCGCATCTCCGTCGCCGCGGAGTTCGTGAAGGTCACGAGCAACACGTCCTCTGGTTCGACGCCGGCCTGATCGACGATGTTCGCGTAGCGACGTGTGATGGCGAAGGTCTTTCCTGTCCCCGCACCGGCGTCGACGTGATAGATTCCCTCTGTCTCGTCGATCAGCCGCTGTTGGCGCTCGTTCGGCGTGGGTGCGTCGCTCATCGGTCCCCCTCCAGTAGCAGGTCGGGGTGGTCGACCCGTCGCTCGTTTGGCTCGCCGGCGGTCCCTTCGACCGGGAACCGCTCTTCGCCGCGACGCCGGGCGTTCAGTTCGTCGAGGCGCGCCTCGACGAACGCCTCGAATCGGTCCAGATCCTCCGTGAAGTAGTTCTCCTTTCGAACACCGTTGAGCGCGCGAATCGCCTGATCACAGCCCTTCTCGGCGTCGACTCCGTCTGTCGCTGTCGCGACGGCATCAGTGAACGACGCCGCGAACTGCGAGTCGCGGAGTTCGCCCTTGTCGGTCGTCTCTGGGAACGTCAGGTCGTCCATGATCGCCCGGTATCTGTCGAATCCGAGTTCCTCGAACGTCGCCACACAGTCGTTGTAGCCGTCCATGAGCACGTCGTAGGCCGCCCGCGTCGCGACGTACTCGTCGAACGTCGTCGGGTAGTAGGTGACCGTCGTGACGGCGTCCTCGATGGCTCCCCCGCCGGTGACAATGTCGTCCAGCGGTTCGAGAAAGTGCAGGAAAGCGAAGGTCAGACGCTCGTCAGGCCGGACCGTTCGGAAGTGAGCGAGATAGGCCAGTGCCTGATAGTTCACCGTATCGCCCGGTGGGTCCACTGCAGACCGTTTGACGACTGAATAGGCCGACTTCTGTGCTCCACTCTTGTAATCGAGCAGCCGGTTCGGTCCGTGGACGAGATCGATCTTGCCCTTCACGCCGATCTCGTCGTTCTCGAACCACCGCTCCGTGAGCGCCGAATCGATCGGTTCGTCGAAGTGCTCCGCGAAGGTGTTGGTCCCCCAGCCAGAAGCGGGCGTCAAGAACGCGCCGTCGCCCGGTGGGTTCGCGTCGAGATACTCGACGATGACTTCACAGCCAGCCCGGTAGCGGGCTTCACAGAGTGCCCGCTCGGTCTCGTGGTGAAACACCTGTGCTTCCTCGTACATCACGTCGACGACGGCGTCGAGACCGATATCGTCGATCACCGCTGGGTGGGCAACGTAGAACTCGGCGAAGTCGTGGAAGCAGTTCCCCTCGCGGAAGTAGTCCCGATCGGGCGAGTCGACGAGGCGACTGAAAAAGTAGTCCCGCGGACTGTTGACGTAGGTGTTCAGACTCGACTGGCTGATCGTCTCGACGGTCGTCGTCTCTACGGTGTCGTCGAGGGGTTCTCGTTCGAAGCCGTCGCTGTCGGTCCGAAGCGTTCGTGTATGCGAAACCGAGTCGAGGTCGCTGAACCGCTCGAACTCCTCGTCGAGCAACTCCGAGAAGTACAGACACGGTGTCACTGGCTGGCCGCCGCTCGTGTCCTGCACGAGGTAGTACTGGTCGGTGCCGCTCTGGATGAGGTGTTGAAAGCGCTGGAGCGAGCGCTCGACGTGTGCCTCCGTGTCGATCCAGGGGCGATTCGGGACGCTGTCGGTCCACGACTCGTCGAGTCCCAGATGAAAGACGACAGGCCGGTCGACGTAGTCCCCTGACTGTGCATCGGCCAGTAACACGCCTTCGTTTTCCCGGTCGACAGGGACCTCGTAGCGCGACAAATACGTCGTCAGGTCGTCCAGTCGCCCCCGCGTCACTCCTGTCTCGTGAAGCCCGAGTGCAATCAACTCCTCACGCAGGCGCCCGAGCGACGCGTCCAGTTCCGACTCGAAGGCTTCGAGTACGTCGCCGAAGGTGCGTGACCCGACCGACGCTGCCAGTGACCGAAGCCGCTCGACTTCGGGATGGTCGAACGCCGCGAGCCGTTTCTCGTCGTGCTCGACACTGATGGTGCTGTCCAGTTGCGACAGCAGCGGGCGCACGTCCCCGACGGTCGTCTCCGAGCCACGATAGGCCAGCCCCAACAGCGTGAGGTAGGCTCGAAGCGCCGGACTCTCTGCGAAGCCCGGCCCGCCGTAGTACGGAATGGCTGCGGTCTCCAGTGCTGCTTCGACGAGCGACGAGTACTGGCTCCCGGCGTCGAGAACTACTGCGACGTCCTCGGCAGTCTCCGAATCGATCGTCTCGACGAGGGCCTCGACGATTTCGCTCGGCGACTCGAAGATACTGAACGTCGGGCAGGGAACGTCGTCGTCGAGCAACAGCGAATAGGTGTCGTACTCCGGGGGCAGTATCGACCGTTCCAGTGGGGTGAACTGTTCGATCCCGGCGACGGCAACTGACTTGTCGCCGTCGACCTCACACTGGTCGAGCTGACCGACTGTCGTCCTGACATCGGAGAGGGCCTCGACGACCTGATTCGTCGTCTCGTCGACGAAGCGGTCGTACTCCCGGATCGCTGTCCGGCTGCCGTCGTACTCCCAGCAGCCGAGTACGTTCTCGATCGCGTAGCTCAGTTCGTTCCAAGAAGCATCGATTTCGTCGACGAGTTCGAGAAACGCGTGTCGATCCTCTGCTGTCTCTTTGCGCCCCGCCGCGTACCGCCGCGGGGTCGTCGCGAACGTCCCAAAGTGCGGGCGGTCGATGCGGCGATTGACCGCACTCGCCAGTGCCCCGTCGGGGACGAGCACGAGATCGTAGTCGGCCACCTCCTCGTAGAGCGTCTGAAGGGGTTTCGCACGTGTAATTGACACACCACATAGACACCAATCGGTATGAAAAAACTATCCGTGAGTGTCTGACCGACGACGCCGACTGTTTCCCACCGACTGTGTTCTCAGAGTTAAAAACCATGGCGAACGCGTCGTACCCCCCGTACGACTGGGACACCGCCGACGCTCAGTTCCACTGGACGGGTCGTCGATCCTCTGAGCGAACTGATCGAAACTCCGTAGTGGTCTGGATCACAGCGTCGTGCCCAATCACACTAGCCCGTTCGAATTCCACGATTCTAAAAGCAAAGAATCAAAAGCAAATTCAAATATTCGATATAAACCCTGTGTGAAGGAATTTAACTTCATACATGAGAAGTACAACTCTCGTCGTGGGTATCTTGCTTAGACATTTATGCTATTAGAATCAGATAATTCGACTTCCCAACTTATGTACCTCTATTTTTCCGCACAACACTCTATTATGGTGATATATATGGTATTTCGATCCTGTATGGTGATTTCGAAATCAGTGCTATACATGTCCCACACGCCTTCCTCGTATCCTCGTCACCGTGACTCTCTGTTGAGCGGGCTGCTCTGCATCTTCGCGGTGAGAGGCTTGGGTGTCCCGATGCATCGCCCGCTACGATCTTCCAACCGCGAGAGATAACACATGTACTCCTGTTATATTAGCTGCTGGGGCACGACACTCCTTGAAGCACACCGATACGTGTACTGGCCTCGACGGAACACCGAGAGTCGATCGAGGATTCCGATCTCTGGCTTCGATACACCAAACGGAGATTGTACGTCTTTCTCCCGTTCGATATCGACGGCCCGATACTGCCATCTCTCGATCCGACTTCACAGCCACCCCTCACATAAAATATTAATTTGGCAATTACAAAGGAATATCGAACCTATCGACTATCATACTATACTGGTCCTCACTACTTTCTCAGCACCACTTTTCACCGCACAGGACCACAAGCATCTCCGGAATCTCCGCTAGCTAAAACTGCTCCTATATATTACCTTTCCTCGCTACCTTTCTTTACGAAAACCTATCTAACTCCTTATCTATTCCTCAGTCCACCTATGGTAAACATTCATACGCCTGGGCACAGGCCATCCTGTATGGATCGCGATACGCTGAAACGAGCGCTCGAAAACGCGGACCTCACCAGCTACGAGGCAGAGGCGTACCTCACCCTCGTCGACTACGGCCGGTTGCCGGCGGTCGACGTTGCGAAGAAGTCCGATGTCCCGACCTCACAGGTGTACGACACACTTCGGTCACTGGAGACGAAGGGGTTCGTCGAGACGATCGATCAGGATCGGCTGCACGCAGAGCCGTCGAACCCGGTCGATATCCTCACTCACCTGCGCATGCGAGGTGAGCTATTCACCGACGCTGCCGACGAACTCGAAGATCGGTGGGAACAGCCAGACCTGAAAGACCATCGGGTGGGCGTCGTCAAGCACGCCGAAACGGTGCTCGAACACGTCCGCGAGCAGGTCCGCGAGACCGATATCGCCGTCGAGATCGCGCTCACGGCCGACCAGTTCGAGTCGCTGCGTACGGAACTGAAGTCGGCCGCTGACCGGGGTGCGATCGTTCACGTCGCGATCTACTACGAACCGGCGTTAGCCGACCGGAGTGAGTCGTGGGATCTCGAACAGACGAACCTCGAAGTGCGCGTCGTCAACATCCCCGGCCCGTTCCTTGCCATCCTCGATCGAAGTCGAACGTACTTCGCTCCGAACTCGCGGGCCACGGAGAACTACGGTATCCTCATCAACGACAATATTCTCTCGTTCATCAATCACTGGTACTACCAGACCTGCCTCTGGTACTCCTGGGAACCGTTAGTCCCCCAACAGCAGCTCCCGAAGCCGTACATCAGCCTCAAGGAGTTCATCCGAGATATCTCGACACTGTATCATGACGGTGCGAACATCGCCGTAACCGTCTCCGGTCTCGATGTCGAGACACAGGAGTTCCGAACGGTCACGGGAACGGTCTGTGACCTCTACTATCCAAACGTCTTCGCCGACGATTCGCCCTCGCTCGAACGCCTCTCGACGTATTCGATCGTCTCGCTCGATACGGGTGAGGAGGTGCTCACCGTCGGTGGGTGGGGGGCAGTGTTCGAGGATATCGAGGCCCAGAAGATCACGCTCGAAGCCATCTCGTTCGACGACCCCGGTCACACCGACAGTCGTGGCCGCTCACCCGGACGTCCCCGTGACAGCGTGCGGTCTACCCGGTGAAGATCGCCAACGGACCGTCTCAGTCGTCGGTCGTCTCGACCGTGAGTTCGACTGTCTGTTCGCCGACGTGAACCGAGTATTTACCGGGCGTCGTCTGTCGGACGCCACCGTCGTCCAGTCGGCCTAATTCGGTGCCATGGAGTTCGATTTCGGCCGTCACGTCTTCTCTGCCGTCGAGTGAAATGCGCTCGAAACCACGAAGTTCACGTACCGGCGTGATACGCGGACTCGCGTGGTCGGTGACGTACACCTGCACGACATCGCTGCCAGAGCGATCGCTGACGTTCTCGACGGGGACCCTGACCGTCGTGGTCTCGTGGGGACCGATCGTCGATTCTGCCAGCGTTATGTCACCGTACTCGAAGTCCGCGTAACTGAGTCCATGACCGAACTCGAACAGCGGATCGTACGACGAAGGGTGCTCCTCCTGGCCGATCGGTGTGGGGTGTGGGAAGTGATTGAACCGCGTCTGTAGGTGCCCCATCGACTTCGGGATCGAGATCGGCAGTCGACCGCTCGGGTCGTTGTCGCCAAAGAGGGTTTCGGCGACGGCCTGCCCACCCATCGTGCCGGGGTAGTACGCCATGAGGAGGGCCGGTACGTTCTCGGCCATCCAGTCGACGATGAGCGGCCGGCCTGTGACCAGCACCCCGACGACGGGGGTCCCCGTTTCGTGGATCGCTTCGACGAGTTCGCGTTGTGCGTCCGGGAGCGACAGCGTGTGCCGGTTCGGGAACTCGTCCGGTTCGGTGCCCGTATCCACCGTCGGACCGAACTCGTGGAGGTACCACGGTTCGCCGACAGCAACGACTGCAACGTCGCTCTCTTCGGCGGCCGCCGCGGCCGCGTCGACGTCGAGTGTGTCGTTCATCGTCGCCCCCTGTTCGTAGACGACGGTCCCGGTAGTGGTTGCCTCGATCCCGTCGCGAATCGTCACGACATCGGTCCCCTCGGGGTCGGGGACGCTCCAGCCACCGAGCTGGTGGACCACGTCGTCCGCGTTCGGCCCGGCGACGAGGACGTCAGCGCTCTCGTCAAGCGGGAGGAGGTCGTCGTTTTGCAGGAGTGTCATCGAATCACGCGCCACGTCGAGGGCGACTTCGCGATGGGCGCTGGCACCGACAACGTCTCGTGCCTCACTCGGATCGACGAACGCGTCCTCGAACAGGCCCAGTCGGAACTTCTGTTCGAGGACGCGTTCGACGCTGTCGTCGACGACAGCCTCGGCAATCTCGCCGTCCTCGACCAGCGAGACGAGGTGGTCGGCGTGGTCGGTGGCGTCGACCGACGCGATGTCGAGTCCGGCCGTCCGGGTCTGACGGACGGAGCCACGGTGATCCGAAGCGACCTTGTGATCTCGATGGAGCATCTGGACGCCACTCCAGTCAGAGACGACGGTGCCATCGAAGCCGAGCCTCCCGCGAAGCAGATCAGTCAGATAGCGCCGCGACCCGTGTGCGGGTTCCCCGTCGATCGCGTTGTAACACGGCATCACCGACTCGACGTCCTCGTCCAGTACGTCGAGGAACGACGGCAAGAACACGTTGCGCAGCAGATACTCGGACACCTCGACGGGTGCGGCGTCCTCCCCTCGTGCCGGTTCGCTGTACGCGGGAAAGTGCTTTGCCGTGGCGATGACCGACGATGGGTCCTCGATGCCGTCACCCTGATAGCCGCGAACCTTGGCGGCCGCCAGTTTCCCACAGAGGTACGGACTCTCACCGAACGTCTCGAAGGTGCGCCCCCACCGTGGATCACGAGCGATGTCACACGTGGGAGAGTAGTTCTGCTGGGCACCAGTTCGACGTACCTCCGTCGCGGTTATGCTAGCGGCCCGCTCGACCGCCGCAGTGTCCCACGTCGCTCCCGAGCCGAGACCGTTGGGAAACGCCGTCCCCTCGGCGACGTACGCGTGCCCGTGGACGGCGTCGACGTTGAACAACAGGGGAATCCCGAGCCGTGTTTCCGAGAGTGCGACCTCCTGCAGACGGTTGACGGTCTCGACGATGTCGTCCAGCCGCATGTCAACGGCACCACCCCACCCGAACGACGCGACGGCTCCGACGTGGTGCTCCCTGATCTCCGTAGCGACGTCGTCGACGTCTTTGAACTCGTCGAGATGGCCGGCCCACGTCCCGACTAGCTGACCGACCTTCTCTTCGAGCGTCATCCGTTCGAGCAGGTCGTCGACACGCTTCGACGTCGAGAGAGTTTCGTCTCTGTACGGTGGCTGCCCGCTTTCTGACTGCATGGAGAAAACGATCCGCTTACGGACATTTATAGGTTTGGATGACCGCTCCGGACGCCGTTACGGCGGGTCCGCTGTCACGAGACCATCCTTTGTCACGCGGAGCCGCTGACCCGCTTCGACGCCGTCGAACTGTCGTTCGGTACCGTCAGGCCATCGTACGTGGAGTGTCACCGTCTCGTGGGTCCCGAGACCGACGTGTTCGACCCGCGAGTCCTGTGAGAGATAGTCGACGTTAGCAGTCTGGGTGACCACCTGTTCTGTCTCGCCGGCAGTCACGGTGACGACGGCTCCGAGCGCCGTTGCACCGTTCTCGTCGACGACGCGGAACTGGAGACTCTGCCGGTCGGCGGCAGCCGCGTTGTCGTAGACCACGAACGAATCGTCGTAGGTGGCGACCACCATCTCCTGTGCGCCGTCGTGATCGTAGTCGAGCGTCGCCAACCCTCGGCCGTCGGTCTCTTCCATCCCGTGCCGACGCTTGTCCACGCGCGAGAAGCTGACTTCGTCCGAGGTCTGCGTGGCCTGAAACACCATCGGATACGTGTAGACCGGATCGGTCCGGTTAATCCTGACGACGTGCTGAGTCGTGTGGACGAGATCACGGTCGCCGTCGTTGTCGAAATCGGTCGCGCTCGCGGCCCATCCCCACCCGCCGTGACGGACGCCGAGTTCGTCCGCCCGATCAGTGAACGCCCCCTGTCCGTCGTTGACCAGCAAGGTGTTGCCCCGCGTCCGGCTAGAGTGGATGACGAACTCGAACAGTCGCCGCAATCGTTCGTACCGCTCTTCGTCCATGCTGGCTTCGAGATCCGGGAACCAGATGTTCGAGACGAACACGTCGGGGTGGCCGTCGGCGGTCACGTCCGCGACCTCCGACGCCATGCCGTTGCGAGCGGTAGAGCCAGCGAGCGACTGGCGCTCGAACCCACCATCCTCGCGATTGATGTACAGTGTATCGTTGTTGTAGTCGTTTGCGACGTGAATGTCCGGCCGGCCGTCCCCGGTGAGGTCGGCGAAACTCGCCGCCAGACTCCAGTGGTCGCCGCTGATCGTGTCGGTCTCGACGCGTCGGAACTGCCCGCCGACGTTTTCGTAGAGGTAGTTCGGATTCCCGTTATCGGACGTGATGGTCGTCTGCAGATTGAAGTACCCTGCCGGCTTGTGCTCGCGCCACGACCCGGACTGGTAGACGAACAGGTCCGTGTCCCCGTCACCGTCGTAGTCCGCGGCCGTTGCACCTAACGGGTACGAGAGGTTTCCGATGCCGTAGTCTGTTTGCTCGAACGTCCCGCGGTCGTTGTGGTACCCGTGTACCGTCCCGTCGTGACCGAAGAGGAACAGGTCGGGCCAGCCGTCGCCCTCGACATCGACGAAGGCGGCGCTCTTGATGCGACCGTCGACCGCCGGCAGCGCGTCTCCCCGGACGAACCGTCCGCCGTGGTTCTCGAACACCGTCGGTTCCGCCCCACCGATGGCGAGGACGTCCGTCCACGAGTCGTTGTTCACGTCGGCGGCGTACACGCCGGAGTTCCCGCTGCCCACCCCGCTGGCGGTCGCCTCGTAGTGGAGTCCCGACGCCGCCGTGACGTTCTGGAACTCCAACCGTGGGTCTTCCTGTCCCGAGGTCTTCGATCCGAACGTGTCCACTGCCGAACAGCCGGCAAGCACTAGTACCGCCGACAGGACGACCGCAAGCACCATTCGTCGCATGGCTAGACCACCGTGGGCGCTTCCGCCTCGCGTGGCGTAACGAGAACGCCTCCCCGTCGATTCGTCCCGGGATCGTCGCGCATTCCGTGATTCTCCGGGGGAACGTCGTGGTCGTTGGCCTGTTCTCTCCGCCTCGATGAGGCGCGCGCACTATCGATTGTTCCTGCTGCCCGGACCCAGCGCCGGTGGGAACGGTCCCGTGACTGATCACAACGCATCAAACACGATACCGAACAGCAGGTGTTAATTCTTTTGCTGCAAGTCCCAGATTGCCACACACACCGCATCTACTACTCGTTGGCGCCGCTTCGGCGCTGGACCGGCCACGTGAACGACGCACCCGAGTGTCGGATTTAACGAAAACTTTTATTACCTATTGGTGAATCCTCCGACTGTACGCATGTCAGAAGCGACTGATGACTTTAGCGACTTGATTAGCCGCAGAAACTTCGTTAGAATGGCTGGTGTGTCCGGCGCAGCGGCGCTGGCTGGCTGTGGCGGGTCGAACAACGACAGCGAGTCGACGGCCGCCGCAGGTGATGACACCGCAACGAACACCGAGGGTGGTCCACAGGTGTACGACACTACGCTCACGGGCGCGACGAACAACGGCGTTCCGTCGAATCTCCACCTGAACCCGATGGCGACCCAGAATTACGACTGGATCGCCGGCAATCACCTCTTCGAGCGGTTCGCCGCCTACAATTTCGAAACCCAAGAGTTCGAACTGGCGGGTCTCGAAAGCTGGACCTTCGAGGACCAGACGGTCACACTCACCCTTCGCGACGACCTCAAGTGGGACACCGGCGACGATGTCACAGCCAGTGACGTGATCACACAGTTCAAGCTGATGAAAAAGACCGGCGCGACGCTGTGGGACTTCGCCGACACCGTCGAGCAAGGTGGGGACGACAAGACGGTCGTGATCACGCTCGAACGCCCGTCGAACCCCGAGATCATCAAACACACCCTGGCGAACGGTGATCTCAGAATCCACTGCTATCAGCCCGTTTACGAGGAGTTCCTCGACAAAGACGCAGCGGCCATTCAGCAGTTCAAGTGGGAAGAGAACGTCCACGGCAACGGACCGTTCAGCTTCGAATCCAAGAACGATCAGGCGTGGACGCTCTCGCGCAACGAGCACTTCCACAGCGCCGAGAATATCAATTTCAGTACGTACGAACTGCTGAATCGACAGGACAACACCGCGCTCCAGCAGGGCCTGATGGGCGGCGAACTCGACGTCGTCACGAGCCTCTTTACCCCGCCGAAGATCGTCGCGAACTTCCCCGACCGTGTCGAGGAAGTCTCCCTCCCGGCCAAGTGGGGCTACGGGATCATGTTCAACCACGACGACGCTGATTTCGGCACCAGAGCGGTTCGACAGGCCGTCGCTCACGTCATCAACCGCACACAGGTCGCCGAGAACGCGGGGCCGCGGACGAAAGAACCTGCACCGAAGGTCACCGGTATCGCGCCGACCGATCAGGAATCGTGGCTCGGCGACGACTTCGACAGCTTCGAGAGCTACGGCGTGGACGCAACCCAGTCAGAGAAGGCCGCTACGTTGCTGCGCGAGGCCGGCTACTCGAAGTCCGGCGGGAAATGGCAGGACGGCGACGGCAACACTCTCGGAGGAAGTTACGTCACGCCGGCAGGGTGGACCGACTGGACGACGGCGACAAACACCGTCGTCGATCAGCTGAACTCCTTTGGCTTCGACTTCGAGATCAATTCCCTGCCGGGCGGGGATTACTTCAGTGCCTACGTCGAGTCGGATTTCAAGCTGGGTGCATTCTACTGGCTCCCGGGGGGCGCTCGGTCGTCGTTCCCGTACTTCCCGCTGCGCTGGCAGCTGAAGGCGCCCGATATCGACGGGGGTCACAACTTCCCCGACAGCAAACAGACGATCCCGGCGATGGACGGCTCGGGCGACATGACGCTGAACCCCCTCGAAGAGATCACGAACGTGGCGACGATGCAGGACGAGCAAAAGGTCAGGGAGACGGTCCGGCGCGTCGCGTGGCATCACAATCAGAACATTCCGGTGCTCGGTCTGGTCGGCAAACTGGACCAGTCGTGGCTCACGGACGCCGAGTGGAACGTCGCGTCGGCTGACGACCCTGCTCGTGGTATCAAATGGCCGTCCCACTGGCTTCCAAAGCAGGGCAAGCTGAGCGCACCCAGTGAGTAATCTCACGAGAGGAAGTCGCTAATGGTCAACTACTACGTGCGGCGGACAGCCAGAGTGTTCGTCACGATATTCCTCGTAGCGTCGCTGACGTTCGGGCTGGTTCGATTACTCCCTGGCGGTCCGTTCACGCTGTTGCGAGCGCAACTGCTCCGGCAGGGCGTGCCAGCCGATCAGGTCGACGCCAGAATCGCGAGTCTGCAGAACATTCGGCCCGATGCGCCCCTGTGGCAGCAGTACGTCGATTACATGATCGCGCTCTTTCAGGGGAACCTCGGGGAGTCGATTTCGCTGGGCGAACCCGTCGTATCGATCCTCGCCCGCGCAGCGCCGTGGACGGTCTTCGTCGTACTGGTCTCGACGATCCTCGTCTTCGTGGTGGGCATCTTCGTGGGTTCGTTACAGGCCTACTGGGAAGGGTCCCGATTCGATCAGTTGGTGTCGGGCGCTTCGATCAGCCTGATGTCGGTCCCGTTCTACGTCGTCGCCGTCATCGCACTGTACATCTTCGCCTATCAGTTCGGCTGGCTCCCGACGGCGGGAACGGTCGCCAGTGGGGTCGAGCGAGAACTCGGCATCCCGTTCGTCGTCAGTGCCCTGAAACACAGCGTGTTGCCGATCGTCTCCTACACCCTCGGTGCCGCCGGTGGTCAGGCACTCGCGATGCGGGGCAACAGCATCCAGGTGCTCGGGAACGACTACGTGCAGGTAGCACGGCTGCGTGGCCTCTCGGATCGCCGAATCGCCACGCGATACGTCGCCCGGAACGCCATCTTGCCGATGTACACGGGCTTTTTGCTTCTACTGGGGTTCCGCCTCGGCGGGACCGTCATCTTGGAGCAGATCTTCTCGTACACCGGGCTTGGCTACTACATGATCTCGGCGTTGAACGCCAACGACTACCCGCTGATGATGGGGACGTTCCTCGTCATCACGGTGGCGCTCGTCCTCGGCGTGTACGTCGCCGATCTGACCTACAGCAAAATCGACCCGCGAATCAGTGCAGGTGAGTCTGATGAAGCATACTGAAACGGACAGCACAGATGTCGACTGGCGCAGTGAGAGTACGTCGTCGGTCGAGGTAACGATCGAAGATCGACTGCGAGAGGCGTACGAAGAGCAGATTCTGACACCGCTCCGTGTCGCGTGGGCCGACTGGCGAACGCGCTTTGGCTTCCTCATCCTCGGGGCCTACTTGGTGGTCGCGCTCGTCGCGATACTGGGCCTCTGGCGGGAGCCGTCGACGAGTCAGGCACCGCGCTATCTCATGCTGTTCGAGAACATGGACTATCCCCTCGGGACGACCGCTTCGGGAACGGACCTCGCCGCGCTCATCATCCACTCGACACCGGACATCCTGTTGATGATCACGGCCGGTGCAGTCTGGGCGACGGGGGTCGCAGTCGCCATCGGGACGCTCGCCGGGTACAAGGGTGGCCGCGTCGACCGTCTGTTGATGTCGTTTTCGGACCTCGTGATGGCGATTCCCGGTCTCCCGCTCGTGATCATCCTCGCGGTGACACTCAATCCCGAGAACCCGATCCTGCTGGGCGTCATCATCAACATCAGTTACTGGGCGGGTCTCGGCCGGTCGCTTCGCTCGCAGGTGCTCACCATCCGCGAGAACAACTACGTCGAGGCCTCCCGGACGATGGGTGTCAGCACGCCACGCATCATCGTGTCCGACATCATCCCGAACCTGATGCCCTACGTGACGGTCAACTTCGTGTTTGCCGCACGCTACGTCATGTTCGCATCCGTCGGGCTGTACTTCCTGGGCGTGTTGCCCTACTCGACGCAGAACTGGGGTGTGACACTCAACTTCGCGTACAGTGGCGGCGCGCTCTTCTCGTGGAGTGCCGCTCATTGGTTGCTGGCCCCGATGGTCGCGATCATGGGACTCTCGCTCGGACTCATCCTCCTCGGACAGGGGATGGATCGAGTGTTCAACCCCCGGGTCAGAACCCGAATGGCCGGCGAATCAACGTCGACCGCCAAAGAGGACGACGACGCCGGCGTGACGGAGGTGCTCTAGATGACGACAGATATGGTCTCGGACAAACGCGACGACCGGATGACAGCGACCGACCCGATCATCGAGATGCGCAACGCGGCAGTCACGTACGACGACGGTGAGACGTTCGTCCTCGACAACGTGAGTATGGCGGTCGAGCGCGGCGAGATGGTCGGCGTCGTCGGAGAGAGTGGCAGCGGGAAGTCGATGTTCGCATCGGCGATGCTCGATGCGATTCCCGATCCCGGGCGACTCTCCGGGGAGATACTGTATCACACGCCCGAGGGGACGACTATCGACGTGCTGGAACTCGATCAGGAAGAACTCCGGCAGTTCCGCTGGGGAGACGTCGCGATGGTGTTTCAGGGCGCGATGAGTTCGTTCAATCCGACGATGAAAGTCGGCGGGCACTTCCGTGAGACGCTGAAGGCCCACGACGCCCACGTCACCGACGGGATGGCGTTTGCACGCGAACTGCTCTCGGATCTGTATCTCGACCCCGAGCGAGTGCTGGAATCGTATCCACACGAACTCTCCGGCGGGATGCAACAGCGCGCGCTGATCGCACTCTCGCTCGTGCTCGAACCCGAGGTCCTCGTGATGGACGAACCGACGGCTGCACTGGACCTGTTGATGCAGCGGTCGATACTGATGCTGCTAGAGGAGCTACAGGAGAAGTACGACCTGACGATGGTCTTTATCACCCACGACCTCCCGCTGGTGGCCGCGCTGGCCGACCGGATGGCGGTGATGTACGCGTTCGACCTCATCGAAGTCGCACCACGCGACCAGCTCATCGGCAACTCCGGCCATCCCTACACGCGTGCCCTGCTCAATTCGACGCCGAACCTCGACGCTCCCCTCGAAGAGATGCGTGCGATCGAAGGCCAGAGTCCGGCACCGATCAACGTTCCGTCTGGCTGTTCGTACGCGCCGCGATGTCCGCTCGCGACGGACGAATGTCGGTCCGTCGACCCAGCGTTCTACGAGACGGGCAGCGATCACAGCACGGCGTGTCACCACTGGGAACAGGCCAGAGAGACTATCGACCTGAACTTCGAGACGACCGACGACGACTCGGCCGCTGCTGAGACGGAGGATCATTCATGAGCCAGTTCGACACTGCCACTGACGGGACAGCCGACGACACCACCGACACACCGCTCGTTTCACTCGAAAACGTCCAGGTCCACTTCGAGAAGGACCAGGGGTTGCTCGATGTCTTCGACGACCCCGATGTCGTCAGGGCGGTCGACGGCGTTTCGCTGGACATCGAAGAGAACGACGTGCTCGCGCTGGTCGGCGAGAGCGGCTGCGGGAAGTCGACGCTCGGGAAGACGACCATCGGTCTTCAGCGACCGACTGGCGGAACCGTCCGCTATCGCGGGCAAGACATCTGGGCAGCCAACGACGGCAGGGGCGACATCGATATCCCGTTCGACGAGATCCGCTCGTCGTTGCAGATCATCCATCAGGACCCCGGCAGTTCGTTGAACCCCAACAAGTCCATTCTCGACATCCTCGCGACGCCGATCAAGCTGACCCACCCGGACGTGGGACCCAGCGAGCGTCGAGAGCGCATCTATTCGCTACTCGAACGCGTCGGCATGAATCCCGCTGCGGACTTCGCAGACCGCTATCCCCATCAGCTCAGCGGCGGCGAGAAACAGCGCGTCGCGCTCTCCCGTGCGCTCCTGATGAACCCGGACCTGATCCTCGCCGACGAGGCGATCAGCGCGCTGGACGTCTCGCTTCGCGTCGAGATGATGGACCTGATGCTCGACCTGCAGGACGACTTCGATACGTCGTTCGTGTTCATCTCCCACGACCTCTCGAACGCTCGCTACTTCGCCGAGCACGGCGACGGCCGTATCGGCGTGATGTATCTGGGTGAAATCGTCGAAGTCGGGCCGGCTGAACAGCTGATCAAGGACCCCGGCCATCCGTACACGAACGTGCTTCGGTGGGCGACGCCCGACCTTTCGCTTCAGACGGCGAGCGCGAGCGAACCCCCGATGCGAAAGATCGACATTCCGGACCCGGTCGACCCGCCGAGTGGGTGTCGGTTCCACACTCGCTGCCCCGAAGCACGAGCGGTCTGTCAGGAGGCCTGCCCGTCCCTCACGGGTGGGACGAGCGAACACCGTACCGCCTGCTTCCGCAGTCAACCAGATCACGACTACTGGGAGAGCGACCCACTCGAAGACTGACCTCAGTCCCGTCGGGGACTCTCAATTCATCACACGGCCGTTGCTTCCAGCCCCGTGCGTCACGGAGTGTGACCGGTGACCATCCCAACTGTCTCGGCTTCGGCTCGTGTGACAGGACCGTACAGATCGGGACGTTGATGGGCGTTCAGACAGAGAGACGAATATGACGATACGAGGAAGCCTCTTGACTGTGATCTGCAAGCAGCGAAACCAGATCCCGCTCCTGCTTGCGGTCGTCATCGTGATGGGACTCCTGCTTGGGTTTTCGTTCCTGTTTCTCCAGCCCGGCACCGCCGCCTACATCATCGCCCTCGTCGACCTGACACTCGCCGTTGGCTGTTTGGTCACGTTCGGTGCTACGTACTGGTACTGCACGAAACAGGCGATGGACGACTGAGCAGGCCCTTATTCTTCGAGAAAGGTGGCCGTCTCGGCGGCGAACGACGCGATTCCCTCGTCCGTGGCCGTCGTCGCGACAGCCCGGAGCGTGTCGGCGTGCTGTGGGTCGTCGAGGAATCCGAGCGTCCGAATAGCCCGCGCCGTGAGAACGCGAGCGTCGGCGTCGAGACACGCGACGACGGAATCCGTAACGGGGTCGATCATCGCCGGCGTTTCGCTGGCGACTGCACCGAGGACGTCCAGTGCTGCCCCGCGTACGACCATGTCCTCGTCGGTCGTGAGCGCAGCGACCGTCTCGATGTGTTCGTCGACCGCTGACGGGTCGGCTTCGGCCACCGCGACGGCGACATTCGCCAGCACCTGACGGGCGACCTGCTCTTGCTGTTTTTCCTCTTGTTCGTGCTGTCTGACCGTCTGCCGCGTGATTTCGTCGTCGATACGGGCTGCGACCGATTGATTACCACTGGCGACTCGTTCTCGCTCCAGACAGTCGAGAAGCGTCCCGACGATCGGCGCGCAGTGGGCCGGTCGCTGTCGTGCGACGGTCGCGAGCAACTGCGCCCCGACCAACCGTATCCCACCGAGGTCAGCGTCTGCGAGCGCTGCCGCGTCTTCGAGTACGTCGGCGACGGCGTCGGGATCGGTTCTCGCGACCTCCGTGAGTGCCGACGCGGCAGTCTGGACAACGCCGGGATTCCCGTCAGTCAACAGTCGACCGAGGTCGCCGAGATACGGTCGAACGGCATCGACGTCGTCTTCGACCAGTTCCAGACAGACGCGTACACCACGCTGTCGGACGGGTGCGCTATCGGCGTCCATGGCTGCTCGAATCGCGTCTGGTGTGATCGACTCCGGTGCAACGTCGTCCGGCGCTACCGCTTCGAGAGCGGAGTGGCTGCTGTCGGACATCTACCCCCTGATTCCGAGTCGAGCGGCAAATACGTATCGGTGCTACGGGATACCGTGGCCGTGCGGTGCGACAGCCCATCGAACATGCACTCTCGCCGCGCTACTGAGCCGATTAGCAGTTGGGGTATCCGAAAACATACGAACCCTGCCATGACAATATTTCAACCTCGTTCTGACGAAAAGGTGGGACATAGCCCCCTCCATACTATAGAGAATTTGCTATATAGTCGGCGAATCAAAATATATCTATCAGTACTGACCCGAGTGGATCGGTCGTCGAACCTCCCAAATATAATATTCGTACTTTTGTTATCTGAGGACTTCTGCTGTTCGATCACATTAGCAGACTGCTGCATGCGTCTTTCAGGGGGTCGTTCGAGACTGAACCCACTGGACGGTCGTCGACATCGCGCAGTCGTATTGATGTCTCGCTACTGGACGAGATATCGGGACTCATATCCAGCGGTGCCGGATACTGATATAATGGTTATATTACCGACAGCGTCGCGTGACTCGTCACTCGCGTTCGGGTGTCCGAACGCTGTTGTGTGTGCGTTCGGATCCGTCGTCAGAACCATCCTCTCCGAAGCACTTACCGAGGTATACTGACGGTTACCCCGAGTCGATTCGATCGATTTCCGTTCGGCTTCATCTGAGCAGGTGTGGGAGTGCCGAGAACACGATCCCCGCTACTGGTGAAGACGACGGTTCCGAACCCGGCGGAGAGTAGCACCGCCGTACGTTATTGGCCGATGAATGCAGTCTCGAAGATTCCTCCGAGCAGGCCCCACTCCGCAGGGGTCAACCCCACGAGAACAAGTGTCTGGCCGTCACGATCCCAGACTCGGAAGGCTGGGGCAGTGCTTCGGTGAGTTCGTCACGCCGAGGCACCAACACTTCGAGGGTAATTGCCCGGCTATTGCTGACTTCACGGGAGAACTGTTCTTGCAGGATGGGTCCGACGATGGACACGGCTCGCGAGTCGTTCCCGTGTTCTCCCGTCGGAGACCTGTGTCTCGATAAATCCGACGTGAACGACGACATCCCGGTTGAACTCCGCAGTCAACTGGTCGTCCCAGCGCTGCGCGAGGTCGGGCGGCACCCCCTGATCCCGTGGCACACCGACGAGCACGTCCACCCGTGGTTCGTTTCCAAGGAGCAGATCGATCGGCTCGTAGTCGACGGTC
Source organism: Halomicrobium sp. HArcht3-1 (assembly GCF_058933345.1). Classification (NCBI taxonomy): domain Archaea; kingdom Methanobacteriati; phylum Methanobacteriota; class Halobacteria; order Halobacteriales; family Haloarculaceae; genus Halomicrobium; species Halomicrobium sp. HArcht3-1. Next base: position 98,354 of record NZ_JBZYDM010000007.1, read on the forward strand.
ACCGAAACGAGTTCGACCCCTTCGATGTCTGCCTCGTCGAATTGTTGCTGGAGTTCACTCCGGGTCTGCTGCTCGAAGGCCTGTGTCTGAAACGTCGTCCAGGTGACGCCACCGAGGACGACCGAAAGCAGTGCGATGGCGATCGCTAACACGAGAATACGCGAGACGATCGAAGCGCGAACCCCCTCGAACGCGGTCGTGTCGAGTGGCTTGAACCCCGCTATCCAGAACAGGGTCAGGGCCGAAACGTTGATCGCGAGCAGGTTCACGACGACGAGGACGGATCCCGCGATGGCGACACCCACCAGGCCGAACGCGATACCGAGGCCAGAGGTCGCGGCAGGGGGAACGAGTGCGACGGCGATGGCGACGCCGACGAGCGTCGACCCGGAGCCACGCATGATGCTGAGTGACCCGGCGATTCCCGATCCGAGCGCGAGAAAGAGCGACAGGAAGTTCGGACTCGTCCGCTCTGCGATCTGCGGGACGGTTCGAATATCGAGTCCCGGCGGAATGAGAACGGTCTGCTGGAGGAGCCAGCCCATGACCGCCGCCGTTGCGATGGCAGCGACGAGACCGATCACCTGCAGTCTGATGCCGCGTTTGGTCATTCCCGGATCGTCGAGGATCGTCCCGACGGAGGCGGAGACGGCGGGTCCCATCAGGGGCGCGACGACCATCGCACCGATGATCGTGGCCGCGGAGTCGAGTAGCAGGCCCGTCGTCGCGATGACGGTGCTCAGAATGAGGAACGCGAAGAAAGTAGAGTTCGCTGGCGCGAGATCCTGTGCCCGTGCGTACAGTTCCTCACGTGAGATTCGGAGGCCGGGAAACCGTTCGACGAGTGCGGACAGTCGCTCCGAGACGACGGTCTCGGTCGAGAGGACGATGGTGTACGCGTCTTCTCGGATACCAGCCTCGATCAGTTCGTCCAGCACCGGTTCGACGCCGCTGGGCGGGACGGGAAACTGTACCATCGCCTCGAAATCGCCGCGGCCAACCTCGTCGAACACGGCGTAATCGATACCCTGGTCGTCGAGCGTGTCGAGGACGGCCGATCGAGTTCCCTCGGGAATCAGAACCTGGACGAGTCGCATGTGATACTGGGTGGCGGATTGCCCGGTCGGTCCAGACAATCAGTGGTTGGTTTCCGCTCCGATAGCTCGGCTCCGGGCCGCGGGTCCCCGAAGGACTCACCCGGCGACTTCCTCGGCCGCGAAGGCGTCGCGGAGGCGCTTGTCGTCTTCCGGGGAGAGGTTCGTCTCGATGATCTCGAAGCCGTACTCGAAATCCGACAGTTCCTCCTCGATGCGCTCGAGGTTACCTTCTCGGCTCAGCAGGAACAGCGCGGAGTTTCCGGGTTCGATAGCGTCCTGCACTTCGTCGATGAAATCGTCGTCGATGCCGATGTCGCCGAACTTGCCGGCAAGTGCGCCGCTTGCGGCACCGGTCAGGAGGCCGAGCCAGGGGGCGAAAAACAGCAATCCGATGAGCATGCCCCAGAAAGCACCACCGAGCGCTCCCGCGCCGACGAGGCTGTGGGCTTGTTTGACCTTGGCGCGGCCCTTTTGATCGCGGACGACCACCGCTGCGTCTTCGAGTTGGATCAGTTCTCGCTTCTGGAAGTCGTACATCTTGTCACGCATCGCTTCTGCGCCATCCATGTCGTCGAACTTGAGCACGACCAGTGAACTCATATCGACGTCTTCCCTTTCAGCGGTCTTTGTTAATAACTTTCATCAGAACAAACGGTTGGCTTACTCCCCCCACGTCCTGCAGGAGCAGATGTGAGTAGCAATCGATCTGCTCTCCTCGGTCCGAGAATTTGCCAAAGTGGCGTATGGACTTCCGGGAGCCGGACTGCTTTACAGTGTGGGGTTCCAGAGCCATCGCGCAGGACGCCCGCCTGTATCGATAGATCATCACCATCCTGGGACGGTCACCGCCACCGTAACGCGCTAATAACTATGTCCGGCGCTCCTTAGACACTGGCATGTCTGCACACGGGAGCGTTGTCTTCGACACGGCGGATTCGCGAGACTGCTGTAACCAAGACTGCCAATCGGTGGGCCACTCGGTCACATCGAGCACGGCATGTAAGAGGATACGACTGACCGGGGACCCAATTTTGGGAATCCGGGCGCGAACTCACCCTGTTACTTCGTTGATCGACGGATACCGTGTCGCGCACGGTGGCTTTCGTGCCGTTGAGGGCACAACTGGCTGAAGGACGTCTGGGACGTGACACCGATGACCGAAATCTCCGTGTGGTTACTCTCGAACTACTTCTACCGTGAGGTGCTTTCGTCGTTGGGATTTGCAATCCGCTCGTTCCCCATTCTGTTCGAAATCGGTGTGCTGTCCGTCACAGTGGTCACGTCCGAATCTCGTCTGCTGACCCGGACTGCACTCGTGTCCTCACGCTGGAAGCGAGCGCAGAACGTACTGCACGCCCGACAATTGATAGTGACGACGAATTCATACTTTTGCTCACCGATGTCTGAACCCTGTCGGCAATAACAATCCCATCATGCCCGAAGACTCACCGACCGATCCGAACGAATCGCCCTCGCCGAACACGTCGTCTCTCGGCCAACTGACGCCGACGCTACAATGGCTCCCGTCCGATCGCAGTCGTGCGGTCCTCTGGGTCGTCGCTATCGTGACGGTCGTCGGACTCCTCTACGTCGGGTGGCAGTTCGTCGGCACCGTCGTCATGGGACTGTTCGTCTACTACGTCACACGACCGGTCTTCCGACGTATCAACACCCGTGTCACATCACGGACCCTCGCCGTCGCCGCCACGTTGTTGACGGCGGCGGTGCCGCTTCTTTTTATCATCGGCTGGGCTTTTGCGATCCTCATCGGGTCGCTGACGGACCTGCTGGCGTCGGATGCGTTCAGAGACTTCGAAACGGTCGTCCAGCCGTATCTCGATATCACTGCTCTCCTCGCAGATTTCGGGGCCTTCATCGAGGTCGCTGTCGTAGACCCCGCTCGCCTCGGCGACGTTCAGTTTGGACCCGCTCTCAGCGGGATTGCGGAGTCGCTGCTCTCCTCGTTCGGCGTGGCGTTCAAAGTGGGCATCCACGGGTTCATCGTCCTCATCCTCGTGTTCTATCTCCTGCGGGACGACTACCGTATCAACCGCTGGGCGCGCAACACGTTCCTCGAAGACGGCGGTGTGCTGGAGACGTATTTCACAACGGTCGACACGGCCCTCCACAAGGTCTATTTCGGGAATATCCTCAACGCGCTGTTGACCGGGGTGCTCGCGGCGGTGGTCTACACGCTCCTCAACGTCGTCGCCCCTCAGGCGACTCGGATCCCCGAGGCGGCGTTCCTCGGTCTACTCGTGGGTGTGGCAAGCCTCATTCCCGTCATCGGGATCAAGATCGTGACCTGGCCTGTCGGCGTGTACCTCCTCGGACGTGCACTCTGGCTCGATCCCCGGGCCCTCTGGTTTCCCGTCCTGTTCTTCTTGATTTCGTTCGTCGTTGTCGACTACATTCCCGACCAACTGCTCCGACCCTACGTGAGCGGGCGGACGCTCCACGTCGGGGCCGTGATGCTCGCGTACACTATCGGTCCGCTCCTGTTCGGTTGGTACGGAATCTTCCTGGCTCCGTTCCTGTTCGTCGTAATATTCGAGTTCGGGCGGATCATCTTCCCGTGGTTGATCGATCCCGAGCGGACGCCACTTGCGTCCCCGTCTGCTGGCTACCCGCCGGAGGAGGAGGCAGAATCACTGGGAGGCACCTCGACAGATCAGGAAATCGACGAGCGCCCAACGGACGCCAACGCCGACCGAGGACCCGGCACAGCCGATGAGAAGCGGTCGCGGAGCGACGAGTAGTCGACGTGTCGTGGCATCCTTGCGACAGCCCCGTTCGAATCTCGCGAGACCGCCGGTCTCACCGCTACGGAGCCGTGATCCCGTTCGGACGATGATCGAACACTCACCGATACTCATATCACAGTGGGACTGAACCTGCTATCCGTCGATGGTACGACAGTTCTCTGTCAGTAGCGACGACGGTATCTACGAAGCCTGGCCAGACGTAGCGTTGTCGAGTGCTGGGACACTGGTGTGTGTCTTCAGTGAGTGCACCCATCACGCTGACCGCGCTTACACTCGAATCGTGGTAACGAGGTCAGCGGATCGCGGTCGAACGTGGACCGAGAAGCAGCCTCTCACTGCGGCGCTGCACAAGGAGACGGAAACCGATCCACACTGGAACTGCGCCCGAATCGTAGCACTCGACGACGGCCGTCTAGCTGTCGTGGCCGACCGGGTCGCGGGAGCGAGCGAAGGGAACGAGCAGGGAGAGCAGAGCAACTGGCTGTGGTTCAGTGCCGACGATGGGGAGACCTGGGACGGTCCGCATCAGACGCCGGTCAAGGGGATCGTTCCCGATCAGCTCGTCGAACTCGAACACGGGGAGCACGCGGGTCGGTGGCTTCTTAGTGCGCACACTGTGGACAGAACAGGTGACGGCGACGACCGCTGGAAAGAGCAAACGTGGTACTCCGACGATCAGGGAGCGTCCTGGGAGGGACCGATCACTGTCGCGTCTGAGCAGGACCTCGAGCTTTGTGAGGGGAGTATCGTAGAACTCCCGACGGGCCAACTGGTCTGTTTTCTCAGAGAGAACTCCGGGCAGGGTCACGATTGTTTCAAAGCGATCAGCGAGGACGGTGGCGAGACCTGGGAGGGCGTGTACGAGATGCCGATACCAGCGTGTCACCGCCCAGTCGGCGGCGTCCTGAACAGTGGGAACGTTCTCATCACTCACCGGTTCATGCAGGGGGGAAGTGGATGGTTGGGGACGTGGAGCCAGAACACGTTCGCGGCGCTGACCGACGTTCAGTCCTGTCTCGCTCGTCGACGCGACGAGGCCTGGACGCGCATCCGTCCGCTGGGATACGACCGGAGCAAATTCTCGGATCTCGGATACACGGGCTGGGTCCAGTTCGACGACGGCGAAATCTACGTCGTCGATTACGCCGTCGACGACGCTCCAGCCGTGCCGGTCCGCGAACCCGACGAGTATAGCGGCGAATACGACGATGTCCCGAAAGCACAGATCCGAGGGTACGCGTTCGAGGAGCAGGATATCGTCATCGAACACGACGATTGACATCCTCCCCGTGATCGACTGCCGTTTTCGCCATCGACTCACGTCTCACAGGGGCTGTGTCACGACCGTTCTTCAGTGGCTCACCGGGCGCTCGTCGTCGAGGGACGCGGCATCGTCTGGCAGCGTCGAATCGGCCTGCTCGGAAAAACTATATCGCGATATATGATTTATCGAATCGGTGCGTGCTATCACCGGAATACGCGTGGGTTACGCAGACTCTCTCGGTCAGCCGAACCCACAAATTGATTAGCGATCCGAATAAAAGGCCGAACAGCTCGAATATGGCACGCTCAGCGGCACCACCTCGGACAGCGGACAGGGTTGGAAGGAATCTGGCCGGTTCAGGATGTCGAATCTGCCGATGAATTCGACGAGACGATCGAACACTGGACAGGAGCGCCGGAGCGAGGCAGAGCAGACGCCATCGTTCGAGGATGTCCGCTGGACCGCGTGTTCACTCGACGACTTCGTGGAGCTATACTGGGACGAGATCGCGCCCTGCCTCGACGCGTCGGGTCTCGATCCACGCAGCGAGAAGCCCACCCACCAGTGGTTTCGAGCGCACGACGCACGGTCGTTTCTCGCAGCGCTGCGGCGTCATCACGACCGGTCTTTTGGAACGTTCTGGGCCGAGGACCTCGGCCTCGGTGACGAGGACGGCTACGCGTGGGCAACGAAAGACACGGATACGATCGATGCCCTCGAACAGTTCCTCGACCGTCGGGCCGCCCGGTACAGTCTGGCGGATTCCTCTATCGATGCGCTTCGAACGCGACTCAATCTCTACGTCCGCGCCTATCGAGCGGCCAACGGCACGGGCGACCTCCTCACGCCCATTCGACGTGATCGCGAGGAACCGGCGTACGAAGCCGTCGACGCGTGCTACGCTGCGTTCGACTGGCTCAACGAGGCAGAGCGGGAGTACAGCGCCAAGACGCTGCAGCGTGTCCGGCGCGTCGTCGACGCCTGGTATCAGCATCTCGTCGGCCGACGGGTCGCATCGATGAACCCCGCGAGCGGACTCTACGACGAGTTCAAGTGGGAAGTGGAACCCGCTCCGACGCCCTCGCTATCCTCGACCCACGTGCGAAAGCTCGTGCGGGCAGCGGGGACGACGTGTGAGCAGTTGCTCGTGGTGGCGCTCGCTGGCTGGGGGCTTCGAGCCAGCGAGGCTGCCGCACTGCACGTCTCTCAGTTTCATCGTGACGTCCCGACAGACGATGTCCCCTACATCACGTTCGAACAGCGCAAGAACGGTCCCGGCGAGGTCTCGCTCTTGTTCGGGATGGCTGTTCTGGACGCCCGAATCGACGAGCTGGGGGCCGACGACGGCTGGACGGGATACCTGTTTCCGTCGGCACAGGGCGAGACGCCCCACGTGACCAGAGACACGATCCGAAACCGGTTCCAGACGCTCGCGGCGGAGGCGGGACTCCCGGACCGAATCGAGGGCCAGCGCCCGAGTCCACAGCTCTGCCGGCGCTTCTGGTACGACACATACACTGCAGTCCTCGAAGGCGTCCTCGAAGGCGTCGACGAGATCGCCGCAGAGCAGGGCAGTAGCGATCCACGGGTCGTAATGGAGAATTATCTCTCCGACTCGCGTTCTCGACGCGTGCGCCGTGAATTCATGCGAGAACAGCTTTCGGCAGCGTTCGAGGACCGGGCCTGATACGAGCGGCTTACCCGCCGGTACCGCCAGCCGACGCCGGGATAGCTCGCTGCTAACCAAGACTGTGCGAGCGGTAGATCCGGTGCCATGCTCGCGATACAACAGGACGGCGACGTGATCGAGATCGGTGACTTCAAAGCAGTGCGAGGCGGGATCGTACTCTTCGAGTCCGAGGACCGAGAGAAGACCATCGGCTTCATTCCGTCGAACACCCTCAAGGCCGTACTCACCGAGGACCTCGCACGGGAGCGTGGGTACGGGCACCAACAGCAGGTCGCCCAGCAGGCCGGGGGCCAGCAGCTCGGTCAGCAGGCGGGCCAGATGGGCCGACAACAGGCTGCCCAGCCGTCAGGACAGCAAGGAGACCGTCAGCAGATCGGCCAGCAGGCACAAATGCCGGGGTCCTCCCAGCAGTCCACGCCGCTCCCATCGTCTGGAGTGTCCCAGCAGTCGTCTCAGCCCTCCGGCCAGCAACCGTCTCAGCCCCCCGGCCAGCAACCGTCTCAGCCCTCCGGCCAGCAACCGTCTCAACCCCCCGGCCAGCAGTCGTCCCAGCAGCCCCCCGCGCCGCAGTCGACGTTCCCTAAGCAGTAGTGTCTGTGTTCGAAGCGCCGCCTCGCCAGCCAAGACGGAGCGACAGGGACGTACTTTCGGCGGCTCGTTTTCGACTACTCCACAGGTCGCTCTCGATTCCCCGACGACACCGACGGACAGCACTCGCCCGTTCGCCGAGTTAACCAACAATACGGTGAAATCCTTCGTCTTGTTGGTTAAGAATGTGATGCAGTCACTGCTCGGCCACCGTGATTCATTCGGCAGACGGGGGCATCACTCGTCGGTGTCCGGGGACTCCAGCCAGTGGATCAGGAAGAACCCGACGAGCAAGCCAAGCAGGAGCAGGAAGTAGACGCCAGCGGTCGCGAGGGCTGTCTCGGGGCCACCGGCATCGCTGGGTTTGAAAATGATGATCTGGCGGACCACGGCGATGAGTCCGGCGTGGATGACCGCTCGGACGACGTTCTTCGCGGACACGTAGGCGATGATGGTTCTGTACAACTCGACGACGATGAACAGGTACAGCACGATCTCGATAGTCGTCGAGATGAGGTTGATCGCGTTCTTGTATCCGAGTATCTCGATCGCGAGCGCGGCCTGCACGAACGTCGCGAGGAGATTGATCACTCCCACGGCCAGCACTACGACGAGGAACAGTGCGATGGCAGTCTGTAGGAGGCGAACGCCAGCGTTCAGGTAGCGAGTGGCCGCTTCGACGTTTTCGTGTTCTGTCATTGGAACAGGGTCGCTGATTCGGGTGTGGACGGGGGTGTCTCGGTCACCACGTTACGATACGGGAGAGAACGAACACGAGGAGCGCAGCCAGCAACGCTCCGAGGAGCGCCTCCGTTCCCGCGAGGAATCGCGCCCACGGACCGATCGGCTGGATGTCGCCGTATCCCAGCGTGGTGAACGTGATGATACTGAAGTACAGGCTCTTTAGCAGGACGCGTCCGATCCACCACGACGGTGCCTCCTCGGGGTTGTCCAGCGAGTATGTGAGTGTTCGGCCGCCCTGTACCTCCTGAATGCCGCCGGTCAACGGAAACAGCACGGCGAACCCGAAGATGACGACGAGTGAGGTGCCGAGTACCCGGTACGGACTTTCACCGTACCCCATCACCCAGCGCGACAGTTCTCGCCGCAGGATCGAGGTGTAATCGGACCGTTGCCACGCGAGGCGTCGCCGTGCATCCTTCTCGGCACGATAACTTCGACGGGCCAGCACCGCGAGACCGTTGTCCTGATACAGTTGTTGTAACTGCCGGTAGACCCACGCGGCGGCCTCCAGTGGCTCGTCCTGTTGCAACTTCGGCGGCGCGTTCTCCTGATCGTAGAACGCAACGTCACCCATCGTCGTTCCGCCACCGATGGTGACGTCCGTCAGGACTGCCTGGTGCAGGCGCGCGTGTCCGAGTGACGCGCGGCGAATATCGGCGTTCGTGAGGACCGCCCCTTCGAGATTCGCCCCGGTGAACGTGGCACTGATCGCGGAGACGCGGGATAGCTGCGCCATCGTCAGGTCCGCATCGGTGAAATCGACGCCGCGAACGTCCGCGTCGCGCAGGTTCGCACCGACGAGTGACGAGCCAGTGAACCAGTCCACGCCGAGGAGCGATGCGCCTTGCAGGTAGGCCCCGTTGTACTGGCCGCCAGATTGCGGATCGTCGGCTTCGAAGTCGCTCTCAGTCTTGCCGTCGACGGGTGCGTGCCACACGCACCAGTCGTGATCGTCCCAGACGGGGCGGTCACAGGGTTCGGACGGCAGATCGTTGTCGAGATGTCCGATCGAAAGCTGATGCCCGCAGGCGTCGGTCTCCGTCGTGGTCCTGCTGTCCTCGCCGGCCGACGATGTCTGTTCGACGGTGGGAGCATTCATTGCTCGCTCCCGATCTCGGAGACGTGCGATTCGAGGACGAACGACGTATCTTCGGCACCGAATTGGTACCGGCCGTGCTCCCCGCACTCGGACGAGACGATGTGTGCCCGGGGAGCCGTGACAGCGTGTTGCTTTCTGGCCTCGCCGACCGCCCAGAAAAACGGGAACCCCGCCGCGGGGATTCGGAAGTCACCGATGACGCTCATATCTGGGCTGGGGACGGAATGGGCAAAAGAGTGGACCCGGCAAGTCAAAGCCGGTGGCTCGTGAGTGGCTCTCAGCCGGCCCAGTTCGATGTGTCCCCCTCGGCCCGGTTTCGGGCGCAATATCGACACCACCCTCTGGGATGCCCTCGTCGACTGAGGACTCTCACCACCGGGTCAGTCGACGGGTGAACAGCGAGATCAGATGTGAGAAGTACTGCGTTCCCCAGAGGACGACGAGGGCAGCGGCGAGGGTGTTGAAGCTGAGGTCGAGGACGATGTCGCTGACTCCGTACTGCACGAGCGGCTCCGTGCCGGTGAGCCCCGAGACGAGCATCCCCGAGCCAAACTCCAGAATCTCCCACGCGACGCCAGAGGCGAGGATGACGGCGAGCAGGAAGACGAACCTGAACTGCTCGGGAAACTGGAGGTGGGTCGCGGTACGGTCCAGCGCGTCCAGCAGCGCGTAGCCGACGCCGGCGACGAGGGAGGCCGACACCGCGTGGGCGACGCTGTCGTACAGCGACAGCGGCCCCGACTGCACGCTGTAGGGGCCGAGGAAGCCGGCGCTGTGAATCGTCGCCGCCGCGACGATCCAGAGTACCAGCCGTGGGTCGGTCCGGTGACCGTACCGCCACGAGAGGACGGCGGGCACGAGCGTCACGGCGAACGAGAGGACGCCGTTGATCGCGAGGGCGAACTGCCCCACGATCAGGCCGTAGCCAGTGATGGCGAGCAACAGGACCTGCATGCCACGGGCCACGCGCCGGAGCGTCGGCCCGTCTACGTTGGAGTCGACGAGGCTCATTCGACCGCCCCCGGTCGTTCGCGGACGATGGTGTGTCCGGGCGAGAGCCGTCGAAAGTACAGTTCGAACACGAGACCGGCGACCGCACCCACTGCCGTCGCAGCGACGAGGTTCCACATGACGGCCCGCTGGTCGGCGAGCACCGTGGTTCCGAGATACACGTCCGAGGCATACTGTACGATCGTCCAGAGACCGGCCAGCGCCATGGTGACGACCACGACGAAGACGATGGCGAACCGGGGGGTCATCTCGACGGCCGTGTAGGCGTCCAGTTCGACGGCGACGACGAGTGCCAGCGCAGCGACGGCGAGATAGGCGAGCGTCTCGACGCCAAGCCCCGCTGTTCGGGCGACGACCGGGAACGTGGCGACGAGAAGCACCTCCCACGCGGGCATCCTCGTGGGTCGTCCACTGGCCCAGAACGGGAGCAGCGAGAGGACGATCACGACGACGGCAAGCCCGGCCCAGAGTACGTCACCAGCCAGTAGGCGTGCTCCGCCGGACAGGCCCAGAACGACGACCGTGACCCAGCCAGCCACTGCATTGGCCGACTCGTAGTCGACGAGACCGGTGACCATACCCCAACTACTGTCCCGAGATGTGTAAACGCGGTGCTGGTGTTCACACCATCTTATTCCGGTCGCGGGTCGAACTGGACGTATGGCCTCGCAATCTTCGAGTGTCGCGTCTATCGAGCAGACCGAGCAGAGCATGTCCTCGCTCGCGTACTGGGTGTTGCTCGACGCGAACCGTCTCGTCGTCGCTGGCCTCCTCTCGATCGGTGGCGTCGCGCTCACGTACCTCGCGCTCACGCTGGGTGTCGTCAACGTCGGGCCGACCAGTGTGATGGCAACGCTCATGGGCAGTGGCGTCACATCGGGCGTCGCCACCCTCCTGACCATCGCGCTGTCGATCAATCAGCTCATCATCGCCCGCGTGTTCGGCTCGCCGGACGACCTGTCGAGTCGACTCGCCGGGACCCGCGAACTGCGAGCGACCGTCGAAGACCTCGCCGGCGAACCCACCTCACCGTCGGACCCCGCAGCGTTCCTCTCGCTGGTCGCCCAGACGCTCACCGACCGCGTCGCGTCGGTCGAGGAACGGCTCGAGGCTGCCGACTGGGACACCCCCGCCGAGGTCGAGACGGTACTGCGCGACGTCGAGCAGTACGGTCAGAACATCGAGGAGAAGCTAGAGGACCAGACCGAGATCACCGACGTGCTCAACGTCTTTCTGGGGACCAGCTACGCGAAGAACATGATTGCCATCGATACGGTACACACGAAATACGCGGACGACTTCCCGGAGGGCGTCGACTCGGAGTTCGATGCTATCGACCAGCTCCTCGAATCGATCGCGGTGAGTCGGCAGTTCCTCAAGACACTCTCGCTCCAGCAGGATTTCGGGCGGCTCTCACGGTATCTCATCTACACCGGATTCGGTGCCCTCCTCACGGCGATATTCCTGACGCTGCTGTTCGGGAGTCAGTCGATCGCCATCCCTCGGTCGCTTCACGGCATCGTCTTCAGTCTCGGTATCGGCGTCGTCCTGACCCCGTTCACGACGTTCATCTCCTACATCCTCCGGGCGTCGACCATCGGCGCTCGGACCGTCTCCGTCGGGCCGTTCATCCCGCCGGTCGAACGCTGATACCGGTCGGCGGGCCACGAGCATGATCCGGCTCGTCCCAGAGTACGATTCGCGTGAGTCGAAAACGGTGCTCCGGCAGGGCGTTCAGAGGCGCGGGGACTGGGATTCGACCGTCTCGGCGATGTTGCCGAGGACGTTCCCGAAGAGGACCAGCATGTCGTCGAGGGTGACGATCCCACGGAGCGCCCCGTTGTCGTCGACGATCGGGAGGCGACGGATCCCGTTGTCTTGCATCAGTTCGAGCGCGTCGAAGATAGTCATCGAGGGGTCGGCGGTGATGACTTCCTGCCCGATCAGTTCTTCGGCCACGCGCTGGGCGATGTCCGGGGCTTCTTCAAGCGCGATTGCGACGGCTCGGTCGGTCAGGATGCCGATGGGTCTGTCTTCCTCGACCACGACGACTGAACCGACGTCCTTCTCTGCCATCTGGGCGACGGCGGTTCGGATGGGCGTGTCCCGCTCGACGGTCACCACGTCCTCGGTCATGATCTCGTTGACCCGCGCGGGCTTGAGTACCGGCCGGCGCGGTGTGGGTCGGCCGGGCCGTTGTTGTGCCGGCGCCTGTCCGGTCATCGGCTGACCGCCGCCCACCGGCTGCTGGACCGCCTGTTGCTGTGTCATCGGAACCTGGCCGCTCGCGGACGCGTGCTGCTGTGGGGCCTGGTACTGCTGGGGTTGGTGCTGGTACTGGGGCTGTGATTGTTGCTGGTACTGCTGTTGGGTCGGTTGCTGGGGTGGCTGCTGAGGCGCTCCCTGCTGGTACGGTTGCTGGCCCGGGACGCCCTGTGCCTGATTGGTCGGCTGTTGCTGACTCGGTTGCTGGCTGGGGCCGCCCTGTGCCTGATTGGTCGGCTGTTGCTGACTCGGTTGCTGGCTGCCCTGTTGTCGCGTCCGTTCGTCTGTCGGATCGTATCCGTGATTCGGTGTCATGGGGGGAATGTCGGCAGAGACTGTCGGCTGGGGCCGACGGTCGAACTGTTCGATCTATCGACAGATAAAACCTTGCCGCAGCCGCTCACGTATCTGCTTCCTGACGGATCGGCTGCGTAAGCTGCTGGTCGCGTCGGTGGATTCCGTAGTAGAGACCGTTCGAGATGACCGTCTCGTGTGCGCGGCGTAGTCGCTCGGAAATCGCCTGATGCGAGATGTCGAACTGCTTGGCGAGTTCCTCCTGATTCACCCGTCGTGGCACGTCGTAGTAGCCACACTCGTAGGCTGCAAGGAGCGTCTCGTACTGGCGGTCGGTCAGGCCGAAGTAGCCATACTCGGACTCGCCCGAGAGTTGATTGATCCGTTCGAACTCGATGTCGATGCTGTGTTGCTCACAGAGGTCGTGTGTCGTCGAGACCAGATCGTGGTCCGGGAAGAACAACTGGAGGTACCAGAGGCCGCCGTAGCCCGTCGCATCGAGGATGGATGCGTCGTTCTTGCCGATGATCGACGCGAGCAGGCGCACGTGTGGCCCCCAGTTCAGGTGAATGAGATACTCGTCGTCGAGTTCGGCGAGTACGTCGAACGACTCGATGCTGCGGTCGTTGCCGAGTGCCTCGCGGAGTCGATCAGGGCACGAACAGTCGGCACAGAGGAACGGTACGATGTGGTCCTGCCCGTGGGCGACCAGTCGGACCATCCGGAACTCCACGTCGGGACAGCGGTCGAAGGCAGATTCGAGCGCGAACTGGTCCGCTGGTATCGTCGCCTCCACGATCGTACTCATGAGCGAACCATCACGTCTGTCGGTCATGAGTGTGGTCCCTATAGAATTAGGTTGTCAGTTCTCGCCTCGCTCCGTTGGTCTCCCGCCGTGGCTGGCACTGGTGACGTTAACAGTGGTGTCAGCGTGAAATCCGGCGAGAACACGGTGCTCTGACAGCCCTAGCCCGGTCTCGACGGCTGGCTGCTCGGTCGACGGGACCTCCACTCGACGGCGACACGTCGGCGATGACAGCGCCGGTTCGACCGCCGACGCGACTGCCGGAGACGGGTCGTCTCGTCCCCGTCGCCGTCGGACTCACGTCGGAGACGGGGCTGTCAGGTCAGAAGGTGCCCTGGTGTCCCGAAGTGGGTGGCTGTTGCATCTGCTGTTGCTGTGCCATCCCGCCAGTCTGCTGGCCCGGTGCCATCTGGCGCGTCTGGGACTGCTCGGCCGCCCCGGCACGCTGTCGGGGCTGCTGGATCATCTCGTCCGGGAGCACGAAGTGGACCTCCGGCGTGGGAACGAACCCACTCGCTCGTTCTTCCTCGATCTCTGCCTCTTCGTCTGTGGCCTGCCCACGGTAGAAGAGGACGCCCGAGTCGATCACTTCGAAGTCGTCACACGGTATCGTCGTTCCGTCTTTACAGATGAGTTGCACGGCGAAGCACCAGCAGGGGCTTCTTGCGCGTCGCTTTTTAGTACTAATTGGTTAGTACACTGTCTGGGCTGAGTAACGGCCGTTTACCACGGCTACTGTTGCCGGAATCGGTCCTTATCGACCGGCGAAAACGTCCACAGTCCGGGTCATTCGCTCTCGCCGTCTCGACTACATGTTCTCGACGAGCATCTTCTCTTGCTGTCGCTCCTCGTCGGTGTTGCCGCCGATCGTTGCCGGCTGTCGCTGCGTTCCCGACTGGCCCATCCGGGGCTGTGCCTGCTGTTCCACGGGTTCGGGCGGCGCGGGTCCGGTCTGCGATTGCACCGGCGGTCGCTGGATCGTCTGCTGTGGCGACTGCTGGCCTCCTTGCGGCGGTGCCATCGGCGGCTGGCCGGTCTGCTGCGGTGGCTGTTGTTGGTGCTGGGGCTGTGGCGTCGCCGCGTTCGGCTGTGCCGTCGGTGCTGGGGGCTGCTGGGGTGGCGTCTGTGTCACGTTCTGTGACTGGACTGGCTGGAACGCTGGGTTCGGTGTTCGCTGCTGGGGCTGTTCGATGCCCGCAGTGGACTGGGGTGACTGCGATCGAGCGGACTGGGGTTGCTGTGTCGACTGCTCGCTGGGTGCCTGTGCGGGCTGTGTCATCGCCTGCTGAGACGTGTTCCCCGTCGGCTGTTGGGTCGCCTGATTCCCGGCTGCCCCGGCGGCGAGCTGGCGCTGCTGGGCCGCGAGCCCGTCCTGGCCGAGTTCGCTCGCCTCTGCGATCCCTCGCTCGGTGAGTGTCTCTGCACGCTGCGTGGCGTCGTCGACGGAGTCGAAGTATGTGTCGAGCGTCTCGCGCGTGAGGTCGACACTCCGGTCCTGCAGCCAGTTGGTCATCTCCAGTCCGTTGAGGAACAGCTTTCCGGCGCTCTTCTGCAACTGGAGGGACTGTTGCATCGGAATCTCCACGGCGTCTTCGAGCGCGCGCTGACTCTGTTCGATCGCGTTGCGCTGTATCTCGATTGTCGTCTGCATCAGATCCGTTGTTTCACTCATAGTGAGGTGGTCGTCCGAGCGGGTGCTCGGGGCACACACGGACACCGGAGAACCCCGCGTGTCGCTGCCCGCGAGTGTCGAGGCGTCCAGGAACCGTGTGCAGACAGGGCGATGGCTGTTTTGCTCATAAACTGCCGACACTGTTCACAGCGTAAGTCACTGCCCGCACGCAGTAAGCCGGTCGCCAGTCGAGGACTAATCGATCGTATCGAGACGTGTGAACCACTACAGGCTCCCGTTCACTGGCGGTAACGAATCCATACTCGACCGGGGCGGGTGCGCCGTCAGCGTCGGCCCGGCGCTTGCTGTGGCGGGACGACCGCGATGTGACCGTCGCTGTACACCGTCACCTGATAGCCCCGGATCGTGAAAGAGCAGTGGCCGTTCAGTCGGAGCCGTCCGTCGTCGTTCGGTTTGAACAGATTGTCCAGTGCCTCCGGGTCGACGTACTCCGAGAGCGTGAATCCCGCATCGGTGACATCGGCCCCGCTCACGTCGGCGATGGCGTGTGCGAGCGTCGTGGTCAACGCCGCAGACCCGCCGAAGTCGTGTTTCACGACGTACGCCTGCGTGTTGTTACTGGGGTGATGGGTGCCACGAGCGTGCACAGTGGTTTGGCTGCGATACATTTGTTGGTACGAACCACGCTACTTCCCCGAGTAGCAAAAGCTTTCCGTCGGTTCGCTGCGCTTTCAGACAGTGACTGGCCGCTTTGGACGACCTCGATATAGGCTCCGTATGACGGTCTTACCGGGTGTCTCAGGCTACGTATCACCAACCGATCCACGAGGGGAGCGTCGTCGACCGGGGATCAGTCGCTGACGATCTGACGGACGAGCCAGCGGATCGACGGCTCCCTGATGCCGAGTGATCACTCTCGGTCGTCGATCTTGAGGACGACTTTGTCGTCCTCGACGCGGGCGATGTAGTCCCTGTCGACGGGGTAGGCGTCCTCGTCGTGGTTCGACCATCCGAGCACCGTCCGAATCCGGTTAGTAATCGACGGGTCTGGATCGACGGTGATGGTCTCACTGTGGACGTCCACCACCATTCCGAGTTTTTCTCCCTCGATGTTGACGACCGTCTTCCCTTCGTCGTCCTCGCTCAACACGACAGGCTCGTCGACATCCGCTCGCGCGCTCGGGTCGACGTCGACGGACCCGTCCTCGTCCATCGCCGTCGCCGCCGCTTCCCGGGCGGTCGTTCGCGCGGTGAGATCGATCCCGTACTCCGTCTCGTCGACGATCTCACTCTCGACGACGGCGTGAGTGATGGCCTCCGAGGAGACGGTGTCTGCGCCGCTGATCTGGCCCATCACGTTACGACGGACGCGCATCTCCTCGTCGATCGTTTGACGCCGGAGGAGGTGCGTTTCGATGGTGTCGTCCTCGCGGAACTGACTCTCGACGATGCCGCTCTCGACGGCGGTGGTAGCGGCCGCGTGGGAGTCGACGAGTTCGCCTTCGAGGATGGTCTCGGTGACGCCCTCGATGTCGACCGTCTCCCGGATGGTGTCCGACTCCAGCGTCTCGTTGGACTCGATGTCGGTGTCGACGATTCGACTCTCGACGGTCAGCCGTTCGACGACGTCTCTGGTGAGTCGCCAGTTCTCGTCGACGAACAGTTCCACGTCGAACGCTTCGTCGATCTCGGTGCCCGCCTGAAACCACGAGAGATCCGCGCGTGTCTCGTCCGGTGTCTCCGAGAGTGTCGCGTTACATTGATCGACCGTGGAGTCGATGAGTTCGACATCGACGAACCGGGACTCGATGGTCTCCCGGTCGACGATTTCGCTCTCGACGGTCAACTCCTCGACGACGACGTGTTCGAGGACTTTCCGCTCTGTGATTTTCGTCTCGACCGTCTCACCCTCGGCAAGCGCTCGCTCGACGGCCTCGTTGTCGACGGTCGCTCGGCTGATGACCTCTGACCGCTCGACGATATCGATCTCGTCCTCGTCGCTGCGTCGGATGACGAGTCGATCCCGCTCGCGCATCTCCGAGTCGAACTCGTCCCACGATAGCTCCTCGTGTTCGGCGCGCGTCTCGGACTCGCGGACGATCGCCAGTCGGTGCTCGTCTCCGTCTTCGTATCGTACGGGGACGAGGTCGCGCTCTCTCGACCACCTCTGGATGGTGGAGAGATCGGTCGTGATACGGTCCTCTGTGCGTGGGTCTGAATCGTGTGACATCGTTCAAAATCGGACTGTTCGAGGGATAAGTCTGCGGCCTGTATTTGACGGCCGGGTGGGACAGCGCCGATACCGACGGCGATGCGAGGCGCTCACGCTCGTTTTTTCGGTCCCGGCCACAACCCCGAAATCGAGGCGTGAAACTGCTGGATGACAGGACGCGCCATTCGAGACGGTGGTCGACCGGAGTGATCGAAAGACCGGCGGTGCTGTCCAGTCACGCCGGCAGCGACGACTCCTGTGCCTAACAGCGATAGTGTTGTTAAGCACACCGTTCCTCGTCGCTTTCGCCGCTGTCACGGGTGCCAGGACCACCGCTCGCCGGTTCGTCCGGCGCGTCGTTGCGAGCGTCATACAGCTGTGCTTACTCCCGGCATTCGGGACCCTCTCACTGTGGAACTGCCATCGGTTGGGCGTCGAGCAGACACGCGGGGCTATCGGTAACCGCGGTCGGTGGACCCGTCACGCTGCCCGTCCTCGGACCGTGGCTCTATGACAGGCGAATCGTCGGTGCTCTCCGGGTCGTCCTCGAACGCTCCCGGCGAGTCCCACTGTTCGGGGTCGGTGTCAAGCTGGAGCTCCACGATGTCTGTGTGGCTCGTGGCGTGAACCTTGAACGGGCCTGCGGCGAGCGTCTCCTGTGTGATCGCGGCCACACGAATCACGTGTGCCGTCAGGATGACGTACGGCGACAGCGAGATGGTGTAGGCGAGAATGATGAAGACCGGGATCGACGAGAGTGGCCCAACGTCGAACTCGGGGAGGAGGCCGCCGTCGACGCCCAGTATCAGGTACGAGATGAAGACGATGACCGGCATCGTCGTGTACAGGAGCATGCTCGACAGACGCGCGACCTCGCGCTTGTAGTACAGCGACTCGAAGTACTCCCGACCAGTGGCAAAGAGCGTCAGGGTGTCGACGAGCGAGTCGAGCGCCGTCGCCTCGGCATCCGAGAGCCGCTCGGCGTGCCTGTTCTGGATGCGCCGGGCCGTGTTGAGTTGCCACGAGTAGTCGTAGTTCAGCCCCGCAGACAGGACCTTGAACGTCCCGAACCTCGCGCCGTCGAGCGTCTCCCCGGCCTCGCGGGACTCCGTGATGATCTCGTCGGCCAGCTGTTCGATCTGGTCTCTGAACTCCGTGTTGTCGCTTCGCTGGCCGATCTCACGGAGCGTCCGGGCCTTGCGATAGATGGTATAAAGGATGACTTCGAGAAACGCCGCCGGCTGTCCCGGACTCGCCTCGACATCTGCCAGATCTTCCGTGCGGCGCTGGAACTCGATTGAGGCGTCGATCTCTTCCTGTTCGGTCTCGATGTCCGAAATCTCCTTCGACAGCACGATCGAACTGATGGAGGTGACCACCGAGACGATGAGGATCGCGCCGCTCAACAGCGCGCCAAACAGCGTCCTGAGCGTCGCGGTATCAGAGAGGACGCGCTGCATATCGATCGGTCTGAAGAGCGCCAACAGCAGGAACATCGTAAAGACGCCGCTCAGTAACGCGAGGGTCACCAGCGACCGCCGACCCCGGAACAGCAGCCACTGCGTGAGGGGGGCGAGGCTGAGCCGACGCCCGATGGTCGCTATTCGCTCGGTGATCGGTGTGCCTTCGTCCGTGTCGGCTGCCATCTCGTCCGTCATGATGGCTTCTGGATGCGTCGACGGCAGCGTCTTCTCCTCTGGTCGCGTTCGCTCGTGACTGGGGCGTCGGGCCGCGGTCGGTTATTGATTGGGCTGGCGATAGCAGGGTTCTGTCTGGCACCGCCCGACAGCGGCGAGCAGTGGCTGCCTGCGCGACGGTCGTTCGGTGACGTGGGCCGTCTCTCACAGTTTCGGGATCAGTGCGTCGAAAATCTTCTTCTCGGCTTTCCTGAGATGCTGATGAAACGTGGGTGCCGAGACACCCAGCGAGTCTGCGAGTTCCTCGCCAGTGGTCGCGCGGGGCCATTCGAAGAATCCGGCGCGGTAGGCTGCCTGCAGCGTCGAGCGTTGCCGTTCGGTCAGTGACGCTGCCAGATCGTCGACCGGCACGGATTCGACGGTCCAGTCGGCGGGGATCGTCTGCCGGCTGACGACCTCGGCCGAGGGGTACGTCTCGGTCACGGCCTCGACGACGCGGCGTTCGCCGGGACCCGGTGGGAGTCGAACCGTGAGATCGAAGACGCCGTCCTCGATGGTCGAATCGACGATGCTTCCGTCGACGGCGGCGACAGTGGAGACGATCGGTGGTTCCGACAGGCGGATCTCGACGGACCGGCCGTCGGGCGTCCCCTCCCGGACGGTGAGATCAGTCCAGTGGCCGAACGCGTCGGCGATATCGCGGAGCGGCGTCGACGCTGACGAGACGGTGCCGTATCTGAGATACTCGTCTTCACCCGTGGGAATGGCCTCGTGGAAGGTGAGACGTCCCGAAGTGTCGTCCAGACCCAGCGTCGAGACGCGGTCCGTGGCTCGGAATCCGAGTTCGACGACATCGTCGGCCGTCGGCACTCCTTCGCGGTCGGCGACAGCGTCATCGGACTGGCCCGCCACGTCTCCTGGACACGCATTCCCATCGGCCGGCGGAGGTCGCCTGTCGTCCGACTCTATACCCGAGTGACGCCACCACACGCGACGGTCGTCCTCGACGTCTCTCCCTGTGACGTCGGCGTGTGCTTCCAGCGTCTCCAGTCGTGATCGACAGTGCTGGCGCGGGATGTCGAGGGCCGCTGCCACGTCCTCGGTGGTGAGTGGCGCTCCGGGAGCGGTCTCCGCGAACACCGCGAGTGTCTCCCGTTCCCCCTCAGAGA
The DNA here is from genome assembly GCF_058933345.1 of Halomicrobium sp. HArcht3-1. Classification (NCBI taxonomy): domain Archaea; kingdom Methanobacteriati; phylum Methanobacteriota; class Halobacteria; order Halobacteriales; family Haloarculaceae; genus Halomicrobium; species Halomicrobium sp. HArcht3-1. Next base: position 118,627 of record NZ_JBZYDM010000007.1, read on the forward strand.
GGGTGTCCTCGGTCGAATCCATGTATGACGATACTACCACCGTCGAGATTTAACACTTTGACAGGTATATGCAGGGGCGGTCTGTGTGAGCCGGTCGCTCGGTTCGGTCCGTGGATAGCGCCCGGTCCTTGTTCGGTCCGGTGACGTGGACTACCTAATTCTTTAGCGCAAATCCATATAGCCCGTCTCGGCATGGTTTCGAATAGCCATGCACAACGACGAGTCGACTGTCTCGACAGAACTGGTTTCCGAACCCTCTGCCACAGAGCGGTATCGCATCCTCGCCGACGAACAGCGTCGCCTCCTCCTGTCGAACTGTGCGTCGCTGCGTGCGCCCTTCGACACTACTCTCGGAGAACTCGCGAGCGATCTGAGTACGGCAGACGGTGCAAGCGGCGTCGACGAGAAACGTGACCTGCTCGTGCAACTCCACCACGTCCACCTCCCGATGCTCGAAGCGTGTGGTATGCTCACCTACGACCGAGAGAGCAAACGCGTTCGGATCACGCACCCGGAGATGGCCCAGTCGTTCGCCGATGGAATTCCGATCGACTTCGAGTAGCGAAATCGTGGCGTCGCCGACGACAGTCAGGGAGCGTCAGTCGTCGTCTCCGGCCTGCTGGGTTTCTTTCGGCTTTGGCGTCGCGGCGCTTGCACTGCCCATCCACGAGTCGATGTTCTCGGAGACGTAGGTGTGGGCACCCCAGCCGATGGCGATGCCCGCACCGATGGCGAGGGCAGCGGCGAGACCCCACGCGATCGCTCTCGCGAACAGGTAGAGGATGCCAACGTCGACCCCCATCGTGTCCAGTCCGATCACGATGGCGGTGAAGTACAGGAACATCCGGGTCCCCGCGGCGAACCACGCCGTGTAACTGGTCTGGGTCGCCGCGCGAGTGCGCATGATCGCATCACCGATGAAGTCAGCGACGATGAAGCCAAAGACGATGACGGCCAACCCGGCGAGGAAGGCCGGGATGTACGAGACGGCGGTCTGAATCCACTCCGAGAGCAGCGGGATGGCGAGGACGTTCGCGGCGGCGAGGATCGCCAGCGCGTAGACGAACCACTTCGTGATGACGCCGAAGGCCCGCGAGACCGCGTCCTGTGTTCCACCCATCAACCGTCCCAGCGGCGTTTCGAGGACCATCCGGTCGATCTGGACGGCGTCCGTCAACCGAGTGATGAGTCGTGCAGCCCCCGCACCGATGAGCCATCCGATGAGCAGGATGACGAGTGCGGCGACGAGACGCGGGAGAAAAGCGATTATCTCGGCGACGGTCTGTTCGAGAAACGCTGGAATACCGACCTGTATGACGGTGTCTTGGAGCATCGTCGTACTACCTCATCGGTCATTACCCGTCCGACGGGGGTATACCATCGGCCTGCATTGACAAGGGGCACGTATTTCGATCAGCGTGAGCGCCCGGATCGGCAGGCGGTCGGAACGGGAGTGGGCCGCTCACAGCAACGCCGGACCGTTCACCGGCCGAAATACTCACCTCACCAACAATTAATGGCGGTCGGCCACAACGGACGGGAGATGTCTCTCGACCATCTGGAGCGGCTACACGACACGCTCGAACCGCCCGACGGCGACACCCTTCACTACTGGTGGATCTACGCTGCGCCCGAGGATCACTACGACGACCGACCGCCCACAGAGGCGACGTTCAGCCCGTTTCACGCGAGCAACGAGGGCATCGCCTGCGTCGACGACGTGGCCCGCATCGCCGTCGCGTACCTCTCTCACGTCGACGCGTATGGCGACGACCACAGTCGAACGCGGGCGCGACAGGCCATCGAGTTCGTCCTGTACATGCAACAGGACGACGGCACCTTCCTCAATTTCGTGACGGACCCCGAGATGAACGAGACGGTGTTCGGGGACTCCGCGCCGGCGGTCGTCGAGGGCGTCCGCGTCGACGGGACCGCGACCAGTAATCCGTCGCTGGAATTCTGGTCGTCGCGAGCGTGCTGGGCACTCGGCGAGGGGTACGCCCACTTTGCGGGCGTGGACGATACCTTCGCCGCGAGGCTCGACGACGCCGTCCACCGGTATCTCGACGCGCTCGAAAACGGCCCGCTCGAACGGTACGGCGAGTACGAACAGACAGGTGGGCGCGACATCCCCGCGTGGCTACCCAGCGGCGGGACGTACGGGGCCGCACCGTCGGTACTCGGTCTCGCGGCCTACCATCGCGCTGCCGACGACGAGCGAGCGGCGACCGCGCTGGCCCAGATTGCCGACGGCATCTACGAGTGTCGCCGCGGGGACACCGTCGCGGCACCGTTCGGCGCTCACCTCGCGACACCGCCCGGACACGCGTGGCACACGTGGGGTCTCCGGCAGGCCGCGGCGCTCGCGCGGGCCGGTGACGTGCTCGACGAGCGACGCTACCGCTCGTCGGCCCGGCAGGAGGTAACGGCACTGCACAGCCTCCATCTCAGTTCCGACGCCCAGATCGGGAGTTTCGGCCCGGCACCGCTGCCCTTCCATCAGCTTTCCTACGGGACGGACGCACTCGTCCACGGCTGTACGGAACTCTGGGAATCCACCGGCGAGCGCGTGTTCGCACGCCTCGGTGCCCAACTCGCGACGTGGTATCACGGGAACAACGTGGCCGGCGTCAGGATGTGGGACGGCGACGCCGGGCGAGGCTACGATGGCATTTACGAGGACGCCGTCGACTGGAAGTCGGGTGCTGAGTCGACCGTCGCGGCGGTCAGGACGATGCTCGACATCGCACGGTACCCGGACGGCGTGGGACTCGACGGCCGGGTTACCTCGTCGACCGACACCGGCCCCGAACTCGTCGACGCCGAATCGGGGACCCTGAATGCGTGGGCCACGCGCCTCGACCCCGAGATCGGTGGTCCCGTGTTCAACGGCGGGCGGGTCGTCAAGATCCTCGACGACGGACGCCTGCGCTTCGAGCCATCCTTCGACGCCGGCGAGTACCGGCCCTACATCGTCGTCAAACGGACGATCGCACCGGAGGCGACGGCCGTCGTCACCGTCGGCGAAGACGAGCGGACCGCCGATATCGGTGGTGCCTCGACCGCCCATTACGAGATGCTGGCACTCGACCCAGTTACGGTTGCCCCGGACGACACGGTCACCGTGACCTACCGCGGCGCACGCGACCGGAACGCGCGGGTCGACTCGCTGCTGTTCCATCCGGCCGTCGCGTGGCGGATCATCTCGACCGAGGACAGCCGGGGGTTCGGTGCGGTCGCGCGAAACGTGACGGACGACGCTCGAACCGTCTCGCTCCCCGTCCCACTGCAAGGGTCGGGACGGATCGCCATCACGGCCCTCGACAGCACAGGCCACGTCGTTCGAACGGACCACCGGCAGGCCGATAGCCACGCAGCGTCCGACGAGACGCTCGCCGTCCCCGTCGACGGGCGAGGCGTGACTGTCGCCCAGCGTGCTCCGTGGGACGCCGCGACCGAGGACCGACGCGACTGAACAGTCCCGAATGACAGTGTCGATGCCAGGCCAACGGGGTTGCCGTCGTCTCTCCACTCCGGCACCGAGGCGGTCCCGAGTAAGTCGAGCATACACGATGGAGCGAGCGTACACGCACCACACGTCGGTCGTCCGAGCCTTGCTGGCGGTGCTTGCGGAGCCGAGATAGGGCCGCAATAACAATCCGCCGATAGCGCGTACGACGGACGATGACCACCCAGCGAACTCTCCGCGACGGCGCCGATGTACTGTCCGACGGCGGTACGACAGCGCCACCATCCGAGAGATACGCGCTCGGCGTCCAGAGCTTCACCTACCGCGAGTTCGACGTTGACGGACTCTGTGAGGCACTGGCCGGGACGGGCGTCTCGGCGGTCGAACTGTGTCACGAACACGTCACCCCGGAGACGACCCGCGACGATCTCGACGAAGTCCGACGGTCACTCGACGAGGCCGGCCTCGACATCTGTGGCTACGGCGTCGTCGACTTTCGGTCTGGCGACGACGACCGGATACGGGAGACGTTCGAGATGGTCGACCGACTCGGCGGGGAGTACTGTTCGCTCGAATTCCCCCCTGAGGACGACGAACTTCGTGACCAATTGCTCAGCGCGGCCGACGAGTTCGACCTCGACCTCGCCATCCACAATCACGGTCCCGGTGCGACCTACGAAACGATCGACGATGTCGCGGCCGTCCTCGAACAGGCGTCGGACCCGCACCTCGGAGCCTGCGTCGATACCGGTCACTTCTTGCGGTCGGACGAGGACCCCGGCGCGGCCGTCGAACGATTCGGCAGTCGCGTGCTGGCGCTCCACCTCAAAGACTTCGTCGACGCCGAGACGGAGGCTATCCCGGGGGCCGGTCGCCTCGACATCCCGGACCTGCTCGCGACGCTCTCGTCGGCGACGACGTTGCAGCAGCCACTCGTGATCGAGTACGAAGCCGACCCCGCGGACCCGACGCCAGCGGTCCGCGAAGCGGTCGAAGCCGTCGAATCGGCCATGGAGTGACGGCCTCACTCGCGGTGGAACGACAATGGGGAGAGTTCGCCCGAGGCGACCATGGCTTCGAGGGGATTGTCTTCGATTTCGAGCGGGAGGTCGACCCGGCCGCGGCGACGGGCGGACTCGTAGCCGGCGAAGATGATCTCCGTCGCATTCAGCGCGTTCGACGCGTCGAGTTCCGACTTGCGTCCCTCGTCGAGCGCCGCGACGATGTCGGCGATCGCGAGGGCGATCGGGTTGGTCCCGGGCGTTAGCTCATCGAAGGTCAGTTCTTCCATGTCCGCTGGGTCGGTGCTGAACACCTCGACGCCGAACTTCTCGGTGATGTAGACGTCGATGAACCCCTCGGTGCCGATGAGCCGCCAGTCGCCTGCGATGATGCCCTCGGTCGGTCCGGTCAGCGCCATGCCGTAGACGCCGTTTTCGTACCGCCAGATCGCGACGACCTGATTCTCGTTGTGAGTGCCAAAGCGGATGTCTTCCTCCCGGTAATCGAGCTGTGCGAGGACCCACTCGGCGGCGTGTTCGTCGTTGAAGTAGTTGCACAGGTCGACGGCGTGGGTGCCGTTGTCGTAGAAATTCCCCCAGCTATACTCCACCCGTCGAAGCTCCCCGATGGCACCGGCGTCGAGTCGCTCTTTTGCGACCCGGAACGGCCGACCGAACCGACGCATGTGGTTGAACGTCAGTTGCACTCCTCGCTCCCTGCACACTTCGGCCATCCGGCGGCTCTCGCCCCATGTCAGTGCCATCGGCTTCTCGCAGTGAATCGCGTCGACGACGCCGGTCTCGGCGGTGCCGATCACCAGATCGGCGTGGGTCGCCGGTGGGGTGCAGATACTGACGATATCCGGCTCAAGCGCCGCCAGCATCTCCTCGTAGTCGGTGAAGACGCCGTCGCTCGGAATGTCGAAGGTATCGGCGAAGGCGACCGCGTTGTCCTCGACGATGTCCGCACAGCCCACGAGCCGGCAGTTGTCCAGTGCAGTGTACGCCTCGGCGTGTCGGTACGCCATGGCGAACCCGTCGACGGAGGGTTCGTCGGGATCAGCACCGGTGCCGATAAAGGCCACGTCGAAAGTCACGACAGGGTCACGCCTCCGATCGCCTGCGCGTCTGCTGGTGCGACCGGATGAGATCGATCCGGCGTCGCTGTCTCTCTCGTGTGGGCCGACAGTGGGTTTTCGTACACAATACCGTTGGAAGGGATTTTCTCCGTATATGGGTTTTTGCGGGACGGTTGCGGGATACGTCCGTTTCCGTCCCCGTTTTCTCCCAGTTCGTCACGCATTGTTGGGACTGACAGGCCGAGATTGTCCGGCCGTGACAGCGATTACCGAGTCCCAAATCGGAGTAAGTATTTCTTATGTGATACTGTGGCACAGGGGGTAGCCGCGGGTGGCTCTGTACCGCCGCCGTCGGGTCGAATCGGTCGATGGGTCTGGCGGTTCCGACCCCACAGAAGGCCAGATTCCCGACAACAGACAGTGATCGGCCCAGATCGGAACCGGGCGCGGGTTCGGTGGCGTGTACCGATCAGTTTCCTAACTGTTTTCGTTACGACACTGTCGCCGGTCACAGGCAGGAGAATGTGGGCCAGCAGTAAGAACGACGAACTCGATAAACCGTGAGAAGAATGATAAGCACGCCCGTCGAACGAGTGGTCGCGAGACTTGCCTGGCGACGGTTCCGTCGAGCAGTACGAAGAGCGCGTCGTCGATAGCCAGGCCGTTCGTCGAACCTATATCCACTCCTATTTCAAACCATGAGCCAACAGAAGTCCGCGCCGACGGCACAGACTGCGGTGTCTCACTCACGTCGGACCGACACGAAGCACATTACGATGGTAACGACACCCGACGACGGCTCCTGCGGGATCGGAACGTACGCGCGTGACCTCATCGACGGTATCGAGATGGTCGACGCCGACGTGGTCGAGATTCCACAGGACGACCACTCGATCCGTCGCTTTATCGCCCTCGCACTGGAGGCAGTGCGCGCAGATGGCGACCTCATCCACGTCCAACACGAGTACGGGCTGTTCCGACGGATCGGGAGCAGGTATCCCGGGATACTGGGTGTCGTCTTCTTCCCGTTGCTGTATCTGGCCGCTCGGCTCCAGTCCCGGCCAGTCGTCGTGACGATGCACTCCGTTCTCGACTTCGAGCCAGACGAGGCCCCGTTCTCGATTCGCCTCTACCTCCTGTTGAAACACAAACTCATGGCGATCTGCTCGGATCACCTGATCTTCCTCTCGCCGGACTGCGCCGCGACGTTCAGAGCCGACATCGACCTCGCGACAGACGAATGGAGTCGCCTGTCACACGGCGTGAACACCGACGTATCACCAGCACTGTCACAGGCCACCGCCAAGCGACAGTTCGGCTACGACCCCGACGAGATGGTCGTCGCTATTCCGGGGTTCGTCCGGCCGCCGAAGGGCCACGACATCTTCATCGAAGTGGCCCGACGGCTCCCCGAGTACGAGTTTCTGATCGCTGGCGGCGCGCGACCGAAGGGAGAGGACTTCGACTTTGCCGAGTCGATCGCCGAGTCGGCACCGGACAACGTGACGATCGCGGGCGTCCTCGACGACGAGGACTACTGGGCGGCGCTGAAAGCACCGGACCTCGCCGTCCTGCCGTACCGCGTCGTGACCCAGAGCGGGACGTTCAACGCGTGTGCCACACAGGAACTCCCGGTCCTCGCCAGCGAGGCGGAGTATTTCACCAGAATCGAGTCGAACTGGGGTGCCCCAGCGACGGTCGACATCAGCGACAGCGACGCGGTGGCCGACCGAGTCAGGCGACTCCTCGAAGACGACGACCGACGGGCGCGACTCGCCGAGGTCATGACCCAGTACAAGCACGCCAACAGTTTCGAGCAGGTCGGTGCCGACCACCGCCGCATCTACAGGCACCTCGAAAACGGCGGGCACGACGACCTGAAGCTGTCCGCGGACACCAAGCAGTCCATCCCACCGTCCGGTGCCTGTAGCGCCCAGCGAGTGCCGACAGACTGATACGGCATCTTTGGGCGATCGGTTTCTCTCGTCGACGGATCACAGGTGCGCACGTGCAGCGTCCGTGTGCCTGTCCGCGGTCGGCGAGAGATGGGTTGTCCGACCGGTGCTTAACACCGGTGTCGCAGTTACGCACACGTCGATGCAGTACCGGCCGGGACCGTGTTCCTGTCAGCTACTGTCCCCTGCATTACTTCGGTCGGCGACGCGATTCCGAGACCTACTGTCCACCGGCAGTGTATACATCGTTGTAATCAGCATACTGTGCATTCTAGTGTCTCTCGTCGACCGGAGTGGGGTGTAGTGGGGCTTCCGACAGCGAGAACTCGCGCGAACGAAAACTCGTCCGTCGAGTACTGTTGGAAGGGCAAAACGAATAAGTATATATAAGCAATAACGGAGGACATGACGGCAAAAAGAATCGACTGTAAACGAACGACTACTCGTCGTGGCGATGAGTGAGCAGGACCGCGTCTCGACGGCGACCGAGACGACGTGTGACTGTAAGATCGGACGCAACGTCGAACAGTACGACCTCGACCGTCTTCGTTCGGAGCTACTCGATCAGCGTGCGGACGGAGCCAGTCTTCGCCAGCTCGAAACCGTCGTCAACGAGGCGATTCTCAGGGCGGCGCTTCGCGACGCCGAGACGGATGTCATCGGCGACGTTTCGACCATATATCAGCGACTTACCGACGACGACGCCAGTGCCGGCGAACGGACCGAGGTCGTAGAGTGGCTCACGCGGGCCGGTGCCGACCCGGAGTCACTCCGACAGGATTTCGTGTCCTACCAGACCGTGCGGACCCACCTGCGGGAGTGCCTCGACATCGATACGAATCGAGAGACGTCACTGTCGGTCGAGGACGCGAAAGGCACCGTCGAGTGGGCACGATCACGGAGCGAGGGGATCGTCGGTCGAACGATCGAACGCCTCGAAAAGCGCGACCAGTTTCGATCCGGGTCGGTCGAGGTCGAACACGTCATCCGGGTCTCGTGTTCCGATTGTTCCAGAAGTTACCCCATCGATCGATTCCTCGACCGCGGCGGGTGCGAGTGTGGAGGGGCCGACACGACGGAGTCGTAACGCTGCCTTACTGACTGGTATGGATTCACAAGGTATAACTGCGACTCGACGCATCTACAATCAGAGTGGTTCGTAGATAATGGCTCCCGATGCGACCGAATCCGTGACGATCGCAGTGGAGAACGTCGGTGGAATCCGTTCGCACGAGGTGTCGCTTTCCCCCGGCGTGTCGATACTCACCGGTCGGAACGCGACCAACAGGACATCCTTGCTCCGGGCGACGGGTGCCGGTCTGGGTGGGTCCTCGGGCGAACTGCGGGCTGACGCCGACGAGGGGTCCGTCAGGATGACCATCGACGGGACGGAGTACTCGCGTCGGCTAGAGCGTGACGGCCAGTCCGTCCATGTCGACGGGAACCCGTACACGCCAGACGGCACGCTCGTCGATCAGTACAGCTGTCTGCTCGCGGACAATCCGGCGCGAAAGGCCGTCGAGCGCGGCGACGGCGAGGCGCTGCGAGACTGCATCATGGCCCCCGTCGACACGGCCGAGATCAGAGCGACGATAGACCGGACCCGACAGGAACTTGCATCACTGCGCGCGGACCTCGAAGCGGCCCGCGAGCAAGCACAGCAGATTCCGGAACTGGAGCGGCGACTCGCCGACCGGCGCGAGGAACTGACAGACGTGCGCTCGGAACTCGAATCGGTCCGGGAACGTGTCGCCGAGTACGAGGCAGACGCCGACGAGGCCGAAGCGGCCGAGGCGGTCGTCGAAGCGCTTCGGTCCGTCCGAGACGAGTACGAGCGCACCCGCGATCAACTCGAAACCCAGCGCAACGCGCTCGACTCACTGCAGTCCCAGCGCGAGTCCGTCGTGGCCGAGCTATCGGCGCTCACGACACCCGACGCTGATCGGTCGGAACTCGAAAACGAACTCTCGCGCTTGCAGAACCGCGAGCGAGAGCTTTCGAACACGATCAACAATCTCTTTTCGATCGTCGAGTTCAACGAGCGACTCACCGACGAGGACGTACTCCCGACAGCGTCGGACGACGTGACCGCCGCCCTCGACCCACAGACCGAGACTGTCGAGTGCTGGACCTGTGGGACCGAGGTCGAGCGCGAGCAGATCGACACCCAACTGGACACCGTTCGCGAGGTCATCGAGGAAAAGCGCCGCGAGCGAAACGAACTGAAAGCCGAAATCAGTGACCGGCAGGCGGCGCTTGACGACGTTCGTGCAGCGGCCGAGAAACGCACGTCCCTCGAAGCGCAGCGCTCTGACATCGACGCGGAGATAGACGAGCGCGAGGCCCGCATCGAGTCACTCGAAGAACGGACGGACGAGCAGCGAGCACGCATCGAGGAACTGGAGGCGGAGGCGGCAGCGTCGGACGACATCCGGGACAGCGACGTACTCGAACAGTACCAGCGACTCTCGGAACTGGAGTACGAGCGCGGCCAACTCGACGAGCAGGTCGAATCGATCGAGGCGCAACTCGACGCCGCGCAGGAAGCGGCCGACCGTGCGGACGACCTCGAAGGTCGCATCGAGGAGCGCCGTGACGACCTCACTGCGGCCCGCAATCGCATCGAAGCACTCGAACGCAACGCCGTCGAGACGTTCAACGAACACATGGAGACGGTCCTCGAACTGCTCGGATACGAGAACGTCGAGCGAGTGTGGATCGAGCGCAGAGTCGATGGCCCGACCGACGGCATCGACGACAGCACCTTCGCGCTCCACATCGTGCGGTCGAGAGAGGACGATGTCGTCTACGAGGACACGGTCGATCACCTCTCAGAGTCAGAACGGGAGGTCATCGGGCTGGTCGTCGCCCTCGCCGGGTATCTCGTCCACGACGTCCACGAGACGGTGCCGGTGATGCTGCTCGACTCACTGGAGGCCATCGACGCCGAACGGATTTCGGCGCTGGTGGACTACTTCGCAGCGTTCGTTCCGTACCTCGTTGTCGCGCTCCTGCCGGAGGACGCTGCCGAACTGCCCGCCGACTACGACCGAGTACAGATGGGTGAGGCCAGGGCCTGACCAGCGGTCGGCGGCCGAACCGGTGCTGTCGGAAGCGAGGCGACACCCGCTGTCGGCTCACACGAGCGTCGAGCCAGTCATCTCGAAGAGCGAATCGAACACCTTCCGCTCGGCCTTTCGGAGGTGCTGATGGAACGTCGGTGGGGCGACGCCGAGGGAGTCTGCGACGTCTTCACCGGATGCCTCGCGGGGCCACTCGAAAAAGCCCGCGTGGTGAGCCGACTCCAGTGCGGCGCGTTGCCTGTCCGTCAGATCGTCGAGTAGCGTGTGTACCATCGTGTCGGGCGCTCTTTGCACCGATCGTTGCTGTCGCTTCAGCAGGTTCGCACTCGGGTACGACTGCGTGACGATGTCGACGAAAGTGGCGACGTCGCAACTCGGGGCGAGACAGACCCGGAGTCGGTAGTCTCCGTCCTCGATCACGGCCGTCTCGATGGACCCGCCCTGTGAGGCGAGTTCCGAGAGCACGGGCGGTTCCGAGGCCGTAATCTGGAAGTGGATGTCCTCGCCGTCCTCCCGGAAGGACACGGCGTCGTAGAACGGGAGCGTCTCGACCATCGCCGTCACGATATCGATGCCCGCCGAGGTCGTTCGTCCGAACAGGAGGAACTCGTCGCCCATCAGCGGGACGACGTGTTCGAGTTCGATTGGGGCCTCGGCGTCCACCTCGACACCCAGTTCGTCGAAGACGTGTTCGATACGGAATTCGAGTTCGACGATCTCGTCGGACATGAGCGCCCGTTTGCGCTCGGTAGCAGCGATCGCGTGGCCGACGATCTCACCGAGTTGGCCGATGACATCGCCCTCCCTGCCCTCGAACGCGGACTGTCGATCCGCGTAGACGTTCAGGACGCCGTACGTCGTGTTCTCGTGGACGATCGGGATCGCCGCAGACGACTGAAAGCCGTACTTCTCGGGGATCTCGCGCCACGGGCTGTACTGTCCCTCCGTCGCTGCATTGCGGGATGTCTGGACCGATCGCGTCAGGAGCGCCCTGCCTGTCGGACCGTGACTCTCCGGTCTGTCCGGATCGACGGAGATGACGATGTCGTCGAGATACCCTTCCACGCCGGCCTCGGCCCGGAGTTCGACGGTCTGGGTCGAGGGATCGACCTCACCGATCCACGCGAAGCGATACGACTCCGAGGCCGCGAGTTCCTCGCAGACGGTTTGCTCGATCTCCGCGCGGGTCGATTGCTCGGTGACCTCGCTTGTGATTCTGGTCACGACGCCACTGATATTGTTCAACGCCGCGATCTGCTCGCGCTGTTGCAAGAGCATCTGCTCGTACTCGTCCCGCTCGATGGCGGCGGCGAGGAGATTGGCGATGGCCTGCACGAACGTCGCGTCCCGCCCGGAGAACGTCCGCTGGCCGGTGTCGTGCGTCCCGAGAACGCCCCACGGGTCGGCTGGAGAGCCGATGACGACGCTGATCCCGCTCGTAACGTCGTGGTCGGTAAGCAGGTCCGGGCCGCTGAACCGCGACTCCGCCGAGAGATCCTCGACAACGACCGGGCGTGCCGCCGACAACGTGTGTGCCGCTTGCGAGTCGTCGTCACTGGCCGACACCGTTGCGGTACCGACGACACCCTCGTCCCAGCCGACACCCTCGCGGAGGTGAAGGCGCTCGCCAGCAGCGTCCAGTTCGAGTACCTTGCAGTAGTCGGTGTCGAGCGTCTCGGCGACGAGTTCGACCGCCTCGGAAAACAGTACGTCGATGTCGGTGCAGTCGAGCGCGCGGCGTCCCAGTTCGGCGACCGCCTCTTGCTGTCGGACCCGGGTCGCGAGTTTCCGCTCGCGAGTCCGCCGTCCGGAGATGTCACGAACGATACCGATGGTGCCTCGTCGATCGGTCTCGAATTCGTACGGGACGGTCCGGATCTCGACCGGGACAGTCCCACCGTCTCGTGTCTCGATTCGCCCTTCCGTCGTCGAGCCATCGGCGTCCTCTGAGCACTGCCAGCGCGACGGCGAATCGGTCTCGCTGCTCGCTACAGTGCCGGAGAGTCGCGTCACCGGCGACCCGAGGAGGTCCGCCTCGTCGCGGCCGATCAGCGAACAGAAGGCGTCGTTGACCGCGATGAAGCGGTCATCGTCGAGCACGTAGATGCCGTCCTCGACCGTCTGGACCACCGCTTCGTACAGTGCCAGTGCCCCATCACGCCCACTCCGCTCGGCGACGAACGAGGCGGACTGACCGGTGACGTGATCGACAGCACCGTCGGTAGTGGCTTTGGCGACCGCACTGCCGTCGCTCGCGGCCTGTCCGCCCGACCGACGCCACCGCCGCCCGTCGGCGGTCGCTTCGCTCTCGACGAATCCGCGGGCGGCAAGCCCTTCGAGTCGCTTTCGAGCCGACTCAGTGCCGATGTCGAGACGGTCGGCCACCGCTGTCGTCGTCAGTGAAGCCGTTTCCTCGTCGAAGAGTGACAGTGTCTCTCGGAGACGAGTGGCTAGCTGTTCGGCTCCCATTCCCGTTCGTGAAGTGACGAGACGGACGGTAATCAGCGTTCCGTCGCTGGTAGCTCCCCAGGTATGGAGACAGGACACAGTGTGACCAGCGCCGACCGGGGCAGTGCGTGGGGGAGGATATATTAGTGTCGTCGGTCAAACGGCCGGTAATGTTCAGCGCTGGACGCAGTATCGGTATTATGGACGCACTACACGGGGCAGCCCCGGAGTCGCTCGTCCTCTGCTTTGCCTTGCTCACCCAGCTGGGCGACGTCTGGTTCCTCTTTCTGCTCGCAGGTGGCCTGTACGTTGCAGGCGACGAGATCCCGCGGTGGGGGATCGATCGGCGCGCGGGCGTGTTCGTGCTCGGACTCTTGCTCACCTACATCGCCTTCATCGGCGTCCTGAAGCAGACGTTCCTCCTTCCGCGGCCCCCGGGTGCCGGGGAGGCACCCGTCGTTGGGTGGGTCCCGGGCGTGCTAGCAGGCGTGATCGACAACGCGTCGACCGCCGACGGCCCGGGATTCCCGAGCGGGCACGCACTCGGAACGACGATGGTCTGGGGGGGTCTTGCAGCAGTCATCGTCGACGACGGCCGATCGCGCACGTGGTTCGCCATCGCCGCGGCGGTCGTCGGCGTCGTCTCAGCTTCGCGCCTCGTGCTCGGAGTGCACTACGCCGTCGACATCGTGGCCGGAATCGGAGTGGGGCTGATACTGTTGGTGGGACTCTTCGTCGGCTCCGAGCGCGGGAGCAAACCCGCCCGCGTCCTGCTGGTGGCGGTCGGCATCGGCGCTGTGGGTCTCTTGCAACGTATCCACTTCGAGAGTGTCGCCGCGGTCGGCACCGCAGTCGGTGCGTGGCTCGTCTGGCGCGGTGTCGCCGAATCGACGCCCGCCCATCCGTCGACCCGCCGCGAGGTGGTCGCCGGCTTCGCCGTGCTCGCCCTCGCTGGCGCGCTCTTCGTGTCGATATACGCCATCACGCCGGCCGCTCCGATCACGTTTCTCGGGACGGCACTCGCTGGCGGGACCGTCGTCGGCGCACCGCTGCTCGGTAACGCCGTCGTCGGCGACTGAGTGCTGTCCGTCCACTTCGTTCTGACGTATCGACTTTCGTTGAAATCCGTGCTGGCAAACGTGGTTGGTGGGTGTCGCACGATAGTCGACAATCAAGCAGACAACGGATCACGAATGCGTGGTGAATGCAGTCGCTGTCTGCAGCAGGACCGCCGGAACCAATCGCTGCTTGGTGATCATAGCACGAGCGGTTTGTCGCGTTCAGCCGCCCATATATCGTATGTCGCGATACGATTGTGTAATGCAGCCACGGTGAGACGAGCCGCCCCATTGATAGACGCTCAAGCCTGTTCACAGAGGGCGTACGATTCAGACCTCCCTACAGAAACCGTCTCCCGGGTTCTAGAACAGTCCCGAATCCTCCTTCGGTGGGACATCCCCGAGCACGCCGACACTGTTGATAGTGTTGGCAGCGAAGTAGACCGCTCCGTCGACAAGCACCGGTGGTGTCGTAAACACCACGTCGAAGCCGTCGATATGATAGTACCAGCGCACGTCGCCGGTCTCGCGGTCGAACGCGGCGATCGTGGGCCACGTCGTCTCCAGATCGAACTCCTCGGACTGAACCGGGGCGACGACGGTGTCCTGGCCGACGCACAGCCCCTCTTGACACCCCTGCGCGTCGAGACGCCACTCTTCGGTCCCATCTTCGACAGCGATCGCTGCGAGGCGATCGGAAGTCAGCCAGTACGCAGTACCGTCCGCGAGAGCGATGCCGTAGGCCTCGCGGTCGTAGCTATCGAGCCTTCGGAGACGCTCGCCGGTGTCGGCGTCGTGGACGGTGAGAGCACCGTCGGCAGCAGCGACGATTCCATCAGCAGTCGGTCTCGGACCGAGCGCGACGTTCTCGACGCTCTGGCTCCACACCTGACTACCGTCCGTGATATCGAGGCGATACAGTGTCGAGTCCGAGGCGACGAAAGCGCCGTCGCCCCGGACTGCGGGAGCGTCGACAGTGGGTCCCGCGAGCGGAGCGGACCACTGCTGTTCTCCAGTCGTGGCGTCGACCGCCGTGAGGGCTGTCTCTTGCCGGGAATGTTCAGGAATCAGCACGAGTGTCTCCGCAGGAACTGCAGTCATCTCGGTGCGAGAAACGGTGCCGGATAGTGTCGCAGTCCACTCCTGATCGCCCGACTCGCGGTCGAGCGCGATCACCTGCTCTCCATATGCGGCGACGAGCAACTCCCCGATGACGGCGGATGTATAGGAGTTTGCCGTCTCGATACCGACACTCCAGCGTTCAGAACCGTCCGTCGCGTCGAGTCCGACGATTTTCGGGTCAGGGTCCGAATCGACGTTGCCGATATACACCGCTCCGTCGGCCGCGACCGGTAGCCAGCGCGTGAATGCGTCCGACGTCCATGCGAGGTTCCCGCGCGGTGGGGCAGTCGCCTTCGTTGCCCCCGTGTTTCCCTCGTCTCGCATGTACTGACGCCACGAACCTTCGGGAGTCGACGGGAGAGACCGGTCACCGTTGCCGAGACAGCCGCTGAGACCAACACTGGCGAGACTCGCCGTCAGGAACGTTCTCCGCGTTATACCGTCCGTGATTCGTGATGTCTCACCTGTTTGTGACGATGCATCGAATAGGGTCCCGCTGATTTTGGAGGGCTGCATGCAGATCGTGTATCGAAATATCATTGTAAGAGTGTGTCGGATGTTCCGTGACCACGACAGCGAAGTGCGGTGCCGGAACGGACTGTCTGAATAGAAATAGGAGGGATCTAGTCGCAGGGAATTCGATTTCGGAGACCGAGAGAGACGATCAGAGACAGACGCTAGTCAAAGAGCGACTGGTCCACGTCGCTCACGAGAGCTGCGGCACGGTCGTACGGCGAAGGTCGCTCGGTAGCTGTCGTGTCGCGCTGTTTGTCCGCATGTCTGAAGATCGAGTCCACCAGAGCATCGCGGACGCGCTCGTTTTCGAACAGGCCGTGCAGATAGGTCCCGAGGACAGAGTGAGTGGCAGCACTTTGCGCTTCCAGCGGTCGGTCGACGGCGTCAGTGTGTGTCGTCTGCCCCATGTGGATCTCGTATCCTGAGACGGTGCCCGTGACGCCGTCGATCGGTCCCGTGCCCGTGGCTTCGAGACGGACCTGCTCGACCCGTTTCTGGCGTTCGAAGTGGGTCTCGACGGGGAGGAGACCGATCCCGTCGAGCGTGTCTGCCGTGTCCGTCCCCTCGATGGTGGCGTTCGTAATCCGCTCGCCGAGCATCTGATAGCCCCCACAGATGCCGACGATCGGTCCCGAAAAGGCCGACAGCGCATCGTCGAACCCAGCGTCTTTGAGCGCGAGGAGGTCGTCGACGGTGTTTTTCGTTCCGGGAAGGATGACGGCGTCCACGTCTGGTAGCGTCGCATCCAGCGGAAGGTATGCGACGCGGACCCCCGGAGTACGGGCCAGCGGTGCGAGGTCGGTAAAATTCGAGATTCGCGGGAGTCTGGGAACGCCGATCGTAACGCTTCGGTCGGATGTGACCCCATCGTCGTCGCCGAACACGGCACGCTGATCCGCGGACGGTAACGAGACGCTGTCCTCCTCGGGCAATCCCGGGTCGTCGTAGGGGACGACACTGAGCACGGGAATGTCCGTCCTGTCTTCGAGTTCCTCGATACCGGGTTCGAGCAGTGAGGCGTCACCGCGAAATTTGGTGATGACGAGTCCACGGACACGATCACGGAGGTCTGCCGGCATGAGTTCCAGCGTGCCGTAGAGACTGGCGAACACGCCGCCACGTTCGATGTCGCCGAGGAGGACGATCGAAGCATCCGCGAACCGGGCCGTTTCGACGTTCGCGAGGTCGCGGTCGTGGAGATTGATCTCCGCGATGCTGCCCGCACCCTCAGCGACGACGACGTCGTGTTCCGCCGCCAGCCGTTCGTAGGAGTCGATCGCTGCACGGCGTGCGCGGTCCCAGTGGTCGTCGTAGTACGCTCCGGGTTCGTAGTGACCGACGGCCTCGCCCTGAATGACGAGCTGACTCTCGCCATCGCCACGGGGTTTCAACAGCACCGGGTTCATGTCGGTCGTCGGCGTCACGTCCGCACCACGGGCCTGAACGAACTGGGAGACGCCGATCTCTCCCCAGTCGCCGTCCGGGGTCACGACCGCCCGGGCGTTGTTGCTCATGTTCTGGGCCTTGAACGGCGCGACTGACACGCCCTGACGAGAGAGTCGGCGACAGAGACCGGTCACGACCGTGCTCTTGCCCGCGTGGCTCGCCGTCCCCGCGACGAGGATCGTTCGAGTCATCGGTCCCCCGTGAGCGCTCGCGCCCGCTGGTCTGGATCGACCGGCAGCGTCGATGCTGGGTCGACTGGGGCGGGCGTTTCGATCATAGTGAGTCGACGAACGCGTCGAAGGCACCACTCTCGGGGTGGACGTGACAGTACGTCCCGAGGGTCTCGTACTCGGTGAGACCGTCCCGTCCGTCCGCGATACCGTCCCCGCGCTCGACAGCGAACGCGTACGTCCCGTCGCTCGCGACATCGGCACTGGAGTAGTGGAACTCGTGGCCCCGGATCGTCTGGCCGGCGTCGGCGGTGAGTGTGTGCTCCCGAGCGCGGAGTTCGACGTGGTCGAGTGCCTGATACCGGTCGTGCATCCGAACGTCCGCGGGCAGGACGCCCGCCATTCGGTGGGTTTCGCCGTCGACGGTCGTCAGCGTCTCGGCGAGCGCCAGCAGGCCACCACACTCCCCGAGGACGGGACGGCCGTCGGCCGCCACACTGGCGAGTCGGTCTAGTGCGGTACTCTGGGCCAGCCTGTCAGCGTGACGTTCGGGGTATCCGCCCGGGAGATAGACCCCATCACACTCGGGCAGTTCGTCGCCAGCAATCGGTGAGAAGGTGACGACATCGCCGCGCTCGCGCAGGCGCTCCACGGTCGCGGGATACCAAAAGCAAAACGCCTCGTCCCGGGCCACCGCGACTCGCCTGTCCGTCCCAGACCGAACCGGCTCCTGCTCGGGGCGTGGCGGTGTGCGTGCGATGTCGACGAGACGCTCGGCGCGAATCTGCTCGGCCGCGTCGGCGAGGGCCTCGGGTGCGAGGGGCGATTCCTCGCCCATGTGGAGACCGAGGTGACGGTCGGGAATTTCGAGTTCGTCACGCGGCGGAATGCGACCCAGATAGGTTAGGTCGTCGGGGAGCGCGTCACGAATCCCCTGTTCGTGGCGGCCACCGTGAGCGCGCTGGGCGACGACGCCGACGACATCGACATCGGCGGCCGTCTGTTCGCTGTATCGCTGGAAGCCAAGGGCAGTCGCAGCGACACTCTCCATGCCCGCTTTCGCGTCGACGACGAGGACGACCGGCAACCCGAGTGAGTCGGCGACCATAGCGGTACTGGAACCGTCGCCGTCGTACAGCCCCATCACGCCCTCCACGACACAGATGTCGCCGTCGCCCCGGTAGTAGTTACGCCGGAGTCCGTCGGTCCCCTGTAGCCAGCAGTCCAGCGTTCGCGATGGGCGACCGGCCACGTGTTCGTGATGACTGGGGTCGATGAAGTCGGGTCCCGCCTTCGCGGGCTGAACCGCGTACCCCTGCTCGGTGAGGGCCTGAATGATCGCGAGCGTGGCAACAGTCTTGCCGACGCCCGACCGTGTCCCGCCGACGACGACGCCGTTCATGTGTCTCCACTGTCCTCCGAACCGACGAGTCTGTCGTAGACGGTGACGATCTGCTCGCGCACGGCCGCCATCGACACTTCGGCACCAGCGGCCAACGCCAGCGCACCACCCATGCCCACTCCTTCCTTGGCCTCGCCAGCGACGTAGGCGTCCATCGCCGGGTGGCTGACGCGCTCGAACCCCGGGTCGGTGACGGTCAGCGACAGGTCGAGATCGGCCGCCAGTTCGCGGATACCCGCCGTCTCGTCGGCAGCGACGAACGATGTCGTCGAAAGCGAAAGGGCAGCGTCCGTGCCCGCGTGGCGAACGAGTGCTCCGGCGGCCGCCATCTGGGTGCCGCCGGCGAGCGTGACACTCGTTCCCGCCTCGGTCGCGCCGACCGCCATCCCGGCCACGCCAGCGAGGACTGGATCGCCGGCGCACCGAATCGCCTCGATCGGTTCCCCGGCAGCCCCGCCCCGCGAGAGGTCGCTCGCGTCCAGTGCGTCGTCGACGACCTCGCGCTTGAGCGCGAGTGGGTTTTCCGGGAGCGACGAGGAGACCGTCGGCTGCTCGCCGAGGGCGGTGAGAACGCCCAGCGCGGTCGTCGTGCCGCCGGGAATGGTCTCGCCGATCACGATTTCGTCGTCGGGCAGGGACCGCCCCACTCGCCGTGCGGCGTCGAACGTGTCCGCTGCCGACGCGACGGAGGCGGCGGAGCGAATGTCGTCGCCGACCCCGTCACCGACCGACACCGTCGGTGCCGTCGTCGGTCGTGCGAGTCCCGCATCGGCGACGAGCAGATCGAACCCGACCAGTTCGCGGACGGCGCGAGTGACGACCGCTGGCGTCGGACAGCCAGTCGGACTCACGGGGACGACGGGCGCCTGCACCGGCTGCCCGTACTCGACGATTTCGAGGTCGGCACTCGGTGTGTGGACCATCACGTCGGGGGAGGCCCCTGCCGCGCTGATCCCGTCGATTCGGGCCGTGTCGGTGTTGCCCGCGACGAGAACGAACCTCATCGTGCCACCGAGATCATTACCGCTGTCTCCCCTCGCCGTCGGTCGCCACCGGGCGCTGTGTCCGTGCCAACTGCGCCTCGAACGATGCTGTCGACGCCGTCTCACTGGCGAGCGCGCGCTGCTTCTCGACCTCCGCGTGAACGGCGTCCGTGATCCGCGAATGAGCGCCGAGCGGATCGGCGTACTCGATACCGCCGCGTGCGAGTTCGAGTTCCTCGGGAATTCTGGTCTCGGTCGCTTCGGTTCGTGTCAGAAAGAGCGGGACTGCGACCGAACGGGTGTTAGCAGTGTTGTACCGAACGCATTCGACCGTCGGATTCTGGAGGAGATAGCAGGTCAGCACCTCACCGTAGGCCGAGTGTTCTCGCAGTCGGGCCGCGTGATAGTCAGTCGTCTGTCGGTGGTACGGTTTCGAGCTACTCCCAAAGCTGACCAGCACGAGCGACACGTCGTCTGCGGCCGGAATCAGGCTCGTCCCTCGCTCTTCGAGGACCCCGGTGACGGCCGGACTCTGGCCCAGTGGCTCGCAGTAGCGGACGTCCCCGGAGATATAGGAGAGAGCGGCGGGGACGCCGTTGGTCGTGGCGTGGGTGTGGGCGGTACACATCGGGACGGCATACACGGTGTCGGCCGAGATCTGTTCGAACGTCGCTTTGAGTTCGCGGATCGGTTCACTCTCGTAGGTCGCGACCGCAACGTCGTCGGCGACGGGACGCCGTCTGAGCCGACTGGCGTGTGTTTCGAGGACTTCCTGGGCGTTTCTCGTCTCCCGGCCGATGAGCAGGATTGATTCGGTCGTCATTGGTGTTCCACGTATACAATTGAGCTTTCGTTAGCCCAATTCGGATTGTCTTAGCTGATGTAACGAACTCTCAAATAAGTTTTGATGGGACCGTTTTGTCGGGACGGCGTGGCAGCGATACACCAGTGGATCAGTGTCACAGCGAAGCCGGTGTCGACTAAAAACGCAGCGGAGCGCCGAATCTCTCCGCTAGTCGGAGCGAACAGCCAGCACCGACAGATCGGAGAACGGCGACGTGGTCTCGTCGGATTCAGCCGTGCGTGTCCCTAGCTGTCCAAGCGTCGTCGTCGTGATCGTCTCGTCGTCGTGTGTCAGCCGTTCCAGCACGAGCGCGTCGAGCGTGGGGGCGGCCCCCGCGTCGAGCAGGTCGGCGGCGATGTCTTCGGGCATCCAGTCGTAGGGGCGGGGAAGCACCAGCAGATGTCGCTCGCCGACTGCGTCCCGAAGCCGCTGGCGGTCAGTGGTGATGTCGCCGCTCTTGTGCAGGGTCACGAACGTCGTCTCCTCCATCGGTGTGCGCGCTCTGCTGGCGGCCACCTGCAACGAGGAGATGCCGGGAACGACCCGGACCAGTCGGTCGACGGCTGCCTGTACCTTCCCGACGAACTGATAGCCCGAGTGGTTCGGATCACCCATCAGCACGGCCGTGCCGTTGTCCCCGTCCGCGACGCGGTCGGCGAACGTCGACAGCGTCTCGCCCTCGTCGCGATACCCACACGTCAGGCAGTCCGCGTTCGTCTTCTCGCGAACATAGTCGACGACAGTCTCGAATCCAACCACGACATCGGCTTCACGAATCGCCCGCTCGCCCCGCGGTGTCAGGTACGCCGGATTGCCCGGGCCGATGCCGACCGCATGCACAGGCTCCACTCCGGCCGCAGGCGCATTTTCGGGGGCTGCGGCCGCGAGCGCCGCCGGGTCCGGGCCGGAATCGAGATCGTAGGGGTCGCTCACGGGAGGTCGACCTCGCCGTCCCGAACGTCACTCGCCACGTGAACGAGTTCGTTCGTCAGTCCGGCCGCCAGCCCACTACCGCCGCGGCGACCGACGTTCGTGATCGCGGGGACATCGTGAGCGTCGGCGACGTGGCGCAGCCGGTCCCGGCTTTCGGCGGCCTTGACGAAGCCGACCGGCGTGGCGACCACGACGGCGGGGCGCGTGCCGTCTTCGATGCAGTCCGCGAGTGCGAGCGCCGCGGTCGGTGCGTTCCCGACGACGGCGATGGCGTCGTCGTACACCCCCTCGCGGTCGAGTTCGAGGACAGACGCGGCCGTCCGGGTCATACCGGTCCGGTCCGCGAGTTCGGCACCGTTGCCGATGGCCTTCCGGACCGGACAGTCGTGGCCCCGACCGGTGATCCCGGCTTTCACCATCGTGATGTCGGTCACGATGGGGCGTTCGTCGAGGACCGCCCGTGCGCCAGCGACGACCGGTTCGTTCGCTGTCTCACCGGTGAACCGGACGAGGTGCTGGAACTCCGGGTCGCCGGTCGCGTGGACGCTCTTCTGTCTGATCCGGTCGGCCAGCGTCTCGTCCGGGACGAGTTCGCGCACCCGATCCATGCTCGTCTCGGCGATCCCCATCGCGTTCTCGGTCGTCGCACCGAGATCGGCATAGGCCTCGAAGTCGCCGGCAGCGTCGGCCTCGCTGTCGTCGTCCGGGGCCTGTTCAGTCGTCATCGCTCGACACCTCCGCTGGGCTCTCGTTGCCCGCACGGGCTTCGA
Source organism: Halomicrobium sp. HArcht3-1 (assembly GCF_058933345.1). Classification (NCBI taxonomy): domain Archaea; kingdom Methanobacteriati; phylum Methanobacteriota; class Halobacteria; order Halobacteriales; family Haloarculaceae; genus Halomicrobium; species Halomicrobium sp. HArcht3-1. Next base: position 140,906 of record NZ_JBZYDM010000007.1, read on the forward strand.
GATCACCGTCGACGCGGAGATTGATGTCTCGAAGCCGGTCCGCGATATCGTCGTTGGCGTCCCACAGCCCGCGGTCGATCGCTTCTAGAAGTGTGTCGCTGATACTCTCCAAGGCCCACGGGTTCACGTCGCGCAGCCACGCCTGTCGGTCCTCGTCGAAGGCGTACTTCTCGGCGACGTCGGCCCAGAGCGCGTCACTGACGACACCCGTCGTCGCGTCCCAGCCAAGCACCACGTCGACCGTCGTCGAGAGGTCGCCCGCGCCCTTGTAGTCGTGGTCCTCCATACTGTCGAGCCAGTCGGGATTGAGCACGCGGGCACGCATCGCCTTGCGGACCTTCTCTTCGTTCGTGTACACCGAGACGTTGTCCGGGTCGCTCGAATCGCCGACGTACGAAGCCGGCTCCTCGCCGCTGATCTCCGAGACGGCGGTGATGAAACCGCCGTGGAACGCGTACCAGTCGGAGCTATCGAACTCGTCCTGCTCGGCGGTGTCTTCGATCTTGACGGTAGCGTCGACGCTTCCGAGACGGCGCTCGAAGGCGTCGTGGGCCTCCGTCACCCGGCCGCGTTTCCCGAGCGCGTAGCCGCCCCACTGGACGAACACCTCGGCCAGATCGGAGCGGTCGTCCCAGTTGCCCTCGTCGACCGCCTTGTTCGTGCCCGCACCGTACCCGCCGGGCCGGGTCGTGAACACCCGCTGTCTGGCGGCCGTCTCCGGATCGTCGACGCCCTGCTCGTCGAGGCGCTCGGTCTCTTCCTCGACGTGTTTCTTGACGTAGTTCATCTCATGTGGCTCGTCGAGGTCGACGACCGCGTCGACGGCGTCGTGAACGACGCTCGCAGCCTGTGGGAAGGCGTCGCGGAACAGCCCCGACACGCGAGTGGTCACGTCGATCCGGGGACGGCCGAGTTCGTCCAGCGGAATCGGGGTGACGCCGTCGATCCGGCCGGCGTCGGTCCACTCGGGTTCGACGCCCATCAGCGCGAGCACCTGCGCGATGGTCTCGCCCCGGGTGCGAACGGTCGGCGTCCCCCACGCGACGACGCCGACCTCCTCGGGATACTCGCCTTCTTCGTCGTGATGGCGCTCTGCGATACCGTCGGCGACCTCCCGGCCGACGCGCCACGCGCTCTTTGCCGGTACTTTCCGTGGGTCCAGCGTGTAGAAGTTCCGTCCGGTCGGCAACAGGTCGACGCCGCCCCGCGTCGGCGCACCGCTTCCGCCGGGCGGGACGTACTGGCCGGCCAGCGCGTCGACCGTTCGCGGGATCTCCTCGGTGGCCCCGTGGACGCGAGGGGCGACCTCGTCACAGATGAACGTCAGCGCGTCACGCAGGTCGTCGTGTGCGCCGGAGCGCGCGCGTGCATCCCCCAGCGGGTCGATGTCGACCACGAGGAGGTTCATGTTGACTTCCTCGTCCGGTCCCGCATCCGTCTCCGCGGCCGGGATGTCGAAGTCGTAGTCGGCCAGCGTTTCGACGAGTGCGAGACTCGTCTGGTACACTTCGTCGGCCGCCTCGGCGAGTGTCATACCAAGTGCGTCATCGTATACGCCCGGTTCGTCGAGCATCCGCTGGTAGTCGATACCGAGCACGCCGGCCACGCTCTCGCGGAGGCTCGGCCCGCCCGGGTTCTCCAGTCGGGTGAGCGCGACGAGGTACTCGACGAGACGGTCACCTGCCGGTGGCTCGCTCATCGTGTGCAGCCCCAGCCGGATCTGGGTCGTCTTCACGTCCGTGAGGTACTCGTGGACGCGTTCGACGAGGTCGTCGATAGCGAGGGCGTCTCCCTCGACCGTTCCCTCCGCGAGCGTCGAACCGGCTTCGTCGGGACCGCGAACGTCGGCGCGCTCCTCGATTTCGCCGTCGATGCCGAGTTCGACCGCCAGATCGAGGTCGTCGATCTTCTCCCGGAGGAGCTGTTCGAGATGGTCACCGTCGTCGGGGCGGGCGTCTTCCATCCCGGCCTCCCGGTACTGGTCGGCGAGAGACTCCAGTTCGGCGAGTTCGTCGTACGTGCCGGCGTTTCGCATCACCGGCGTCAGGTAGTCGACGACGGCCGCGTAGGAGCGCCGTTTGGCCTGTGTCCCCTCGCCAGGGTTGTTGATGATGTAGGGGTAGACGTTCGGGATGTCGTCGACGAGCTGGTCGGGGGCGCTCTCGCCGTCCAGTCCGACCGTCTTGCCGGGGAGCCACTCCAGACTGCCGTGCGTGCCCAGATGCACGACCGCGTCGGCCTCGAAGGCGTGTTTGAGCCAGCCGTAGAACGCCACGTAGTCGTGAGGCGGCTGGAGGTCCGAGTCGTGGTACACTTTCGAGGGGTCCATGCCGAACCCGCGCGGTGGCTGGACGGTCACGAGGACGTTACCAAACTCGACGCCGGGGATGGCAAAGGGGCGGTCGGGCGCGTCACCCCACTCGTCGACGACGTTCGCTTGGAAGCGGTCGTCCATCGCGTCGAACCACTCGCGGTACTGGGTCGGCGAGACCACGTCGACGCTCTTCTCGCGCACGTCGTCGGGAGCGACCCAGCGGTCGTCGAGCGTCAGTTGCGCGGTCAGCTGTTCGATCAGCGCCTGCCCGCTCGTCGGAACCGCCCCGTCTCGCGGGTCGCTTTGCTCCCCGTTCGACTGTTTCGAGGCGCGTAGCGGCTCGCCCAGATCGTACCCCCGCTCGGCGAGTTCGTCGAGTAGATTGATCGTACTCTCCGGGCTGTCGAGTCCGAACGCGGTGCCGATGCCGTCGTCGCTCGGCGGATAGTTGTGCAGGACGACCGCGACCGTCTTTTCCTCGTTCGGTGTGTGGCGGAGGGTCGCCCAGTTGACTGCGAGTCGCGCGGCGTGGTCGACCCGGTCGTCGATGGGGAAGTGCTGTTTCGGTGCCGTCCCGATCCCCGCCTCGTCGTCGGTCCGCTCTTTCCCGCTGATCGGGTGGGTGATGACGTTGCCGTCGAACTCCGGCAGCGCGACCGACAGCGCGAGTTCGAAGCCCATGACGCCCGTGTCGCTGCTCTCGTAGCGGGAGCGCGACCGCATCGTGGTGACGGTCTGGACGACCGGCACACCGAGTCTGTCGAGGAAGACATCTTCCGCGCCGGCTCCCTCGTCGTCGGCCGCTCGGCCGCGCTCGTCCATCGACAGCGAGAACATGAACGACGACAGCACCGCGTCGACGACCGGCTCGCCGTCGTCCAGCAGCCACGCCTCGGTCACGCGCTCTGCGTCCCACTGTTCGTCGGTGTCGGTCGCGGGATTGCAGAAGATCGGCAGTGCGTTGGCACCCTGTGCCTCGACAGCGCGGACCTGCGCGTCGACGTAGCGCGTGTTCTCGTGGGTCCAGTGGGATTCGTAGAACCAGAGCGCGACGGTCGGTTTGTCCGGGTCGAGCGTGGCGCGCAGTTCCTCGTAGGACGCGCCGGGGTGGTCGGGATGATAGACGCCCTCCGTCGGCAGTGTCACCGGGTCGTCGTACTCACACGGGCTCTCGCCGTATTCGTCGGCGAGGAAGCGAAGGCAGTTCGCGATGTTGCTGGTCCCGCCGCGTTCGAGGTACTCGTACACTCGGTCGCGATGTGTCGCCGTGACGGACGTGTCGTCGAGTGCGTAGGCGTCGCCGGTCGATTTGACGACCAGCGGGACGTTGGCCGACTCCAGCCGCTCGACGGCGTGATCGTACCCCGGCATACTCTCCTCGGCACCGTGGAGCCAGAAGATCGCCGCCGTCGCGTCCGCCAGTTCGTCGAGGAACGCGTCGACGGCCGTCTGCTCGTCTAGGTCACTCTCCGAGCGGACGATCAGGTCGATGTCGGTGCGCGACGCCGCCTGCTGGACAGCGCCAAGCTCGTTCTCGGTCGCGGTATATAGGCCGATTGTGGGCATAACGTTGTTAAACCTCTATTTCAGTAATACAAGTATGGTTGATTACGGCGGAGGCAAAAAGGCTTCGCACGCCCGGGGAGACTCGCTGTCGTTCTCCGAGGTCGTCGGGCAAGAGCAACTAAAAGAAGCATTGCTGGCGGTCGCAGCGAACGACGACCTCGATGGACTGCTCGTCCAGGGCGAGAAGGGGACGGCGAAGTCGACGGCGGTACGGGCGCTGACCGACCTGCTGCCGACACAGGTCGCCGTCGAGGACTGTCCCTACGGTTGCCCGCCGAACGACCCCGACCACCAGTGTGAGAACTGCCGTGAGCGGAGCGACCCGCCGACGATCGAACGGGCCGTGCCGCTCGTGACGCTCCCGCTGGGGGCGACCCGCGAGCGGATCGTCGGCACGCTCTCGGTCGCGGACGCACTCGATGGCGACTACGAATTCGATCCGGGACTGCTGGCCCGTGCGAACCGGGGTATCCTCTACGTCGACGAGGTGAACCTCCTCGACGACCACCTCGTCGACGTGTTGCTCGACGCGGCGGCAAGCGGCGTCAACAGAGTCGAGCGCGACGGGATGAGCGTCGCCCATCCGGCCGGCTTCACGCTCGTCGGGACGATGAACCCCGAGGAAGGAGAGCTGAGACCGCAACTCTGCGACCGGTTCGCGCTACAGGCGACGGTCACCGGCTGCGAGGACATCGACGAACGTGTACGGATCATCGACCGGGTGATCGGCCGAACGTCCGGCGAGCAGACCGATCAGTCGGGAGCAGACCGGGACGATGCCGACTACCGAGCGCAATTGTGTCAGGCCCGCGAGGGACTGGCTACGGTCGACCTCCCGGCCGAATTCGCTCGCGAGATCGCCCAACTGTGTCGTGACGCAGGGATCGACGGCCACCGCGGGGACATCGCGATCGCACGTGCCGCCAGAACGTTCGCCGCGCTCGATGGACGCTCGACAGTCGCCAAAGCGGACGTGGAACGGGGGGCCACGCTCGCGCTGCCCCACCGACTCCAGTCCCGTCCCTTCGAGGAGGCACCCGATCCCAGCGAACTCGTCGACGATCACTTCGACGAGGAGAGTGATGGCGAGAGCGGTGACGACGAGAGCGGTGACGGCGAGAGCAGTGACGGCAGACAGGAGGAGCCGACAGAGCGCCCGGAGGAGCGAGCGGACGCCGAGGAGAACGGTTCCAGCGAGAGCGGTGACGGTGCAGAATCCGAGACGAGCGACGATACGGACCCATCGGATGGGACCGAGTCCGACTCGTCCGAGCGAGACGACGGAACGGACGAGGAGACGGACAATTCGTCTTCGAATCGACCTGCAGAGACGGTGACCGGAGGGAGCGAGGCGGATGCAGACGACAGCATCGCGGCGGAGCCAACGGAGCCAGATCAGCAGTCGGAGGACGACGATGGGACCGAGGAGACACCGATCGTCCCTGGACAGTCTCGTGCGGACATCGGCGCGGGAAGCGCGCCCGAAATCCCCGCCCCCGAAGCCGTCGAACACGAGCGAGCGGGTGGCGGCTCCCGCTCGCGAACACAGCCACACGTCGACAACGACGGGACGCGAGTGCGAACCGAGCGTGCCGATGCGACTGGGCGCATCGACGCCGCAGCGTCGGTGCGGGCAGCCTCGACGCGCGGGGCGTCGGCCGTCGAATCGCGGGATCTCCGGCAATCCGTCCGTCAGAGCGAGGCCGGCGCGCTGGTGGTGTTCGTCGTCGATGCGAGCGCCTCGATGGAGCCAGCGATGCGTGCGGCGAAAGGAACGGTGCTGGAACTGCTGAAAGACGCGTACCAGCAGCGCGACGAAGTGGCGTTCGTCACGTTCGCGGGCGAGGACGCCGACGTGTTGCTCCCTCCGACCGACAGCGTCACGCTCGCGGCACGCCATCTCAAGGATCTGCCGACCGGTGACCGGACGCCGCTGCCGGCCGGGATCCGAACGGCCAGTGACGTGATAGACCGGGCCGACCCGGACACCAGCGTGGTCGTAGTCGTGACCGACGGAATGGCGAACGTCGCCGACGACAGCCCAACCCGGGAGACGCGCGACGCCGCCAGGCGGCTGAGCGCGCTCGATCCGCAGGTAGTGGTCGTCGACGCGGGCGACGGTGACAGAGCCGAGGTGACGGACGTGATCGTCGACGAGACGGGAGGCGAGCGGGTCCCACTCTCGGCACTGTCTGCCGACCGGATCGACGAGACCGTCGACCGGGAAACGTGAGTTTCGCTCGTTCGGAAGTTTTACAATCTCACTTGGTGTTGTGAAAGTGTGGTTTAGAATGGCGACTGCCAACAACACCGTTTACGATCGGATCGAACACGCTCGGATGGAACTAACGGCGACACAGATGGCCGTCGGACTCGCGCTCGTCGCGGCACTCGGATTCGCGCTGCTGTTCGTCCAGGAGCCGATGGCACACGACTCGCTGCACAACTTCCGGCACGCAGCGGGCATCACGTGTCACTGATCATGCTCACGGACTACCTGAAGCGAGGCGTGACGGCTGGCGTGATCGCAGGGCTGGTGTTCGGACTGCTCCTGGCGCTCGTCGCGAACCCACTGGTCGCGTTCGCCGACGACCTCGGTCACGGGACTGCACAGGCCGTCGATCAGCACGACGAACACGCAACCGAGGACCACCGCGGGGAGACCGGCGACCACCACGACAGCGCCGTCTCCACGACGGTGACGAACGGCGTGAGCGTCCTTGCCGGCGTCCTCTGGGGCGTTCTGCTGGGCGGCGTCGTCTTCGGCATCGCCTTCTACGTCCTCGAACCAGCGATCCCGGGAACCGGCGCGACCAAGAGTTATTTGCTTGCCGCCGCCGGCTTCCTCACCGTCTCCGGTGGGCCGTGGCTCGTCCTGCCGCCACAGCCCCCGGGCGTCGAACAGGCACTCCCCACGGAGACACGCATCGCCCTCTACGGGGGGATGATGCTCGCCAGCGCGCTCGTGTGCCTGCTCGCGGGTGCCGTGTACAGTAGCGTTCGAGACAGGCGCGGCCGACGGGTCGCGACCGTGGCCGCACTTTTGCCCGTCGGTCTGCTCGCAGTCCCGGCTGTTTTCTCCCCGGCCAACACCGTGGCGGTCTCACTCCCAGACGGGCTTGCGACCGGGCTGACCGGGATGGTCGTGTTCGGGCAGGCCCTCCTGTGGGTGCTCCTCGCGGCCACGCACGCCCGACTTCACCGTCACTCCGAGGAGATGGGTGCCTCGGCAGTCGGAACAGGACACACCGAGGGAGCGCTGGCGGCTGACTGATGGAACGGCGAACCGAGGACGTGCTCGAAAACGGGTTCACCGATCACGTGCTGGTCTGTACGCACGCTCGGGATTCGGAGTACGCGTGCTGTGCGGAGGCGTCCGGGCAGGAAGTGTACGAAGCAGTGATCGCGTGGCTCCGAGACCGTGATATCTTCTGGTCTCGCGTCCACGTCGCCGAGACCAGCTGTCTCGGCCTGTGCAGTGAGGGGGGCACGGCGGTCGCGATCCACCCCCGCAATCGATGGTACTCCGACGTGCGACCCGACGACGTGCCGGCGCTGCTCGAAGCCGAGTTCGGTCCCGAGGGGTCACAGCTCGGCGAATAACGCGACTGAAGAAATCCTATTCGTCGACTGGGAACGTCTCGTGGAGCACGTCGTGTGCCTCTCCCAGCCCACCGAGCACGCTCTCGCCCTGCGTCGTCAGTCGGTGAACGGCACGCTCTGCGTCCCGGACGGCGACGAGACGACCGCGCATGTAGTCGTACTCCGGGTCGTCCGGATCGGTCGCAGCGATCTCTTCTTCGAGGTCGACGAGCGCCGCGTCGAGGTGGCGCTCGATGGCTGCGAGGGTCTCTGCGTGGGCCAGTGCTTCGATCGGGCCGTCGAGGTGACCGTCGAGTTCTTTCTCTGCGTGTTCACGCGCGCTCCGGTCTTCGGTCCCGAGCACGTTCATCAGTCCGAGTCGTAGGGCTTCGATTTCGTAGCAGCTCATTGTTGGGTTACAGCGTTTGGTCGACGAGGTCGGAGACGATGCGGTCCCGGTCGAGGTGGGACGAGACGATGCGCTCTGCGTCTGACTGGTCGACGCCGCCGTACCAGACGCCGTCTGGATAGACGGCGACCATCGGGCCGTCGCCACAGCGGCCGAGACACGACGAGCGGGTGATGCGAGCGTCGCAGGCCTCGGAGTCGCGAGCCGCCTGTCGCAACCGTTCGAGCACGGCCGGCGAGCCGTCGGCAGCACACGTCTGGTTCGTACAGACCGCGACGTGGTTCGCCGGTGCGTCGTGGGCGTGTGGCTCGTCGGCCACGTCGTCGCGGTCGGCGTGGGATTCCTGGTGAGTCATCGCCCGCAACTGCGCTCGCGCGCCGCCGACGTCTTCCTCGTAGCCGTCGAGTTCGACCTTGTACTTGCAGGTGTCACAGGACATATCGACGCTGTCGGTCCGGGCTTCCTGCCAGCGGTCGCCCAGCACGTCCAGTAGCCGCCCGTCGGTCCCGAGCGGATCGCCGGCCGCGGCGTCGACGTACGGGTACTCGTCGTCGAACTCGGCGGTCGCGTCGCGGATGCGCCCGGTGAGCACGCCGTCGCCGAGCATGTACGGCAGCACGACCACGGCGTCCGGGCGCTGTTTCGCCACGGTGTGGAGCGTCTCGTCGAGTTTGGGTTCGGTGATCCCGATGAAAGAGGCGTCGACGCGGTCGAAAGATCGTCCCTCGTACAGGAGCCGGGCGAGCTTGTGCGCGTCGCTGTTCGCGTCCGGGTCACTGGAGCCACGCGCACAGACGACGACCGCTACGTCCGCGTCGTCACGGTCGACGCCGAGCGTCGCCTCGACCGTGCTGGCCCGGTCGTCGAGGAGGTCGACGAGTGCGGGATGGACGCCCAGATGTGCCCCGTTGTGGATCGTGAGTCCGGGGTGTTCGGAGCGAGCCGTCTCGACTGCCAGTGGCACGTCGTTCTTGACGTGACTGGCTGCGAACAGCGATAGCTGGACGACCGTGAGGCGTGACACGCTCGACGCTAGCCCTGCGATGGCGTCGGGGATCGACGGCTTCGCGAGTTCGAGGAAGGCCGCGTCGACCGGGACGCCGAGTCGGCCCTCCAGATCGGCGGCGAGCGTACGGACCTGTTCGTTGGACTTCTCGCGGCGCGAGCCGTGCCCGACCAGCAGCACGGCTTCGTCGTCGAGTTCGACCGGGGTCGCGTTCACGTTCGTGGTCATCGTGCGAGGTCGCCCACCTCGCTGTCCGTCGCTCGTTCGACGCTACGCCGGAGTTTCTGGCGGCGCTCGGCCGAGTACAGCCCCGACGCGTCGCTGCCGGCGTAGAGCCAGTCCGTGAACGCCGCCGTGTCAGCATCGTCTGCCAGCCCGAACCAGTAGCCGCCGGAGGACGACGCCGAGAGGTCGTCGGCTGGAACGTGGGGGTCGGCGGCGTCGAGCAGCGACCGAACGGTTCGGAGCAGCGCCTCGTCCTCGTGGACAAAGGAGATGCCGACCGAACCGGCGGACTCGCGGAAACAGACGGTGCCGCAGGCTTCGAGCAGCCCACGCAGCAGTTGGGGGCGGTACTCGCTGAACGTATCGAAGCGATAGCCGCCGGGCTGTCCGTCGACGGGGAGACCGAGCGCAGCGCCGGCGCGGTCGGCCACCGTCCCGAACACCTGTAGCTCGTACTCGTCCTCGTACCGGACGATCGAGGCGTCGTGGGCCGACGAACGCGAGGCGGTCCGATGCTCGGCGTCCGTTCGCGCGGTGCCGGCGATGGCTGCGAGCGCGTCGGCCGACGTTTGGTCGCCCGTTCGAACGGTCACACACTCCGCTTTCAGTTCGCCGTCACCGGCGACGTGTCCCCAGAAGTACGCGGTGGCCGGCGTCGCGGCGAGCAGATCGTCGACCGGGTCGGGCGTCGCGGGCCGATCTGCGTCACTCATCGTCGCCCTCCGTCAGCACGTCGATCGCATCGACCGGACAGGCGCTGGCCGCCTGTCTGGCCGCCGTCAGCCGGTCGTCGGTAAAGGTCACGAGCTGTGTGCCGTCCGCGTCGGTCTCGTGGCTCCCGTCGGCGTCCTCGATCGTCGCCAAGCCGTCCGGGGCTTCGACGAACCGGTCGTCGCGGACGAGACAGGCGAACACGCCATCGCAGGCGTTTCGGTCGAGTCGAACCTGGTACTCAGTAGTCATACTTGGACTCGTACCCCCGCGGGGTCACCATGCGGCCGTCCCAGACGTACGTCTCCTCGTTGCCGACGATGATCGTCGTCGTCATGTCGACCAGATCAGTTTCACCGAGGGCCGCAAGCTCTTCGAGGTCGACGATATCGACCTGTTCGTCCTCGCGGCCCGCACCGTGGACGATGCCCACGGGCGTGTCGGGAGCGCGATGCTCCATGAGGATCTCACAGCACTTCTGGAAGTTCTCCCGGCGCTTGCGGCTCCAGGGATTGTAGATCGAGATCGTAAAGCCCTCTTTGGCGGCCGCATGAAGGCGTGACTCGATGGTCGGCATGTCGGTGAGGTGATCCGACAGCGAGATGCTGACCGTGTCGTTCACGAGTGGTGCGCCCAGTCGCGCGCCACAGGACTGTGCCGCAGGGACACCGGGGACGACCTCGAAGTCGACCATCTCTGCGGTCGCGCCCTTCGATTCGAGGATTTCGAGTGCCAGCCCCGCCAGCGCGTAGACGTTGGGATCGCCGCTGCCGACGATCGTCACGTCGTTGCCGGCCAGCGCGCGGTCGATTGCCTCTTCGGTCCGGGAGACTTCGCCACACATCGGCGTGTCGTACAGTTCCTCGGCCGCCGCGGTGATCTCGTCGGGTAGCAGTTCGATGTACGTGGTGTAGCCGACGATGTGTGCCGCGTCCAGCAGCGCCCCGCGAGCACGCTGGGTCATCCCCTCGGGCTGTCCGGGACCCAGTCCGACCGCGACGAGGCGGCCGGGATCGGCGTCGAAATCGTCGACGGTCGAACCGACCTTCTCGTCGGTCGTCGAGGAGCCGCCACAGCCGGCACTGGACGAGGAACCGTCGGAACTCGCGCCGCATTTCGATCCCGTCTCTGTACTCGTGTCGGTCTCGGTACTGCTCGCACCGCACTTCGACGGACTGTCGTCCGCCGAATCGCTACGACACTTCGATTCCGTCTCTGTACTCGCGTCCGTGTTCGTGGTGTCGTCAGTGCTCATTGTCAGAAGTCGTCGACGTCGCGCCCGCCACGCGGTGTGACGAGGTGTTTCCGGTACTCGTTCTCCCAGACCTCCGTCTCGTGGTTGCCGATCAGGATCGAGGTCCCCATGCCACCGACCTCGTCGTCGTAGTCGGTCGCCTCGCCGAGGGTCGTGATCGTGTGTGTCTCGTCGTCCAGATTCCGGCCGGCGTCGCCGCGGCCGGCGTCGTTGAAGATACCGACCGGAACGTCGTCGGCGCGCTCCTCCCGGACGACCTCGATGGCGCGCTGGTAGTCCCGCCAGCAGTTGTACAGGACGATGACGAAGCCACTGATCGCCGCGGCCCGCAGTTTCTCTTCGATCTCGTCCCAGCCGCGCCACTTGTCCGACAGCGAGACGGTACAGAAGTCGTTCGACAGCGGTGCGCCCAGATTGGCCGCCCCGCCGAGTGCCGCCGTCACGCCGGGGACGACCTCGATGGGTACGTCGTCGGCCCCGTCGGACTGTGCCATCGTGAACAGGAGGTCGCTCTTGCCGTAGACGTTCGGGTCGCCACCGGAGACATGGGCAATGTCCTCGCCGGCCCGCACACGCGCGAAGGCTTCGCGAGCCAGTTCGACCTGCTTGCCCATCGACGAGCGTATCAGTTCCTGACGAGTGCCCCCCGGACGTTCGAGGACAGTCCCCTGTTCGTCACCGGCGGCCGTCCCACCGTCGGCTGTCGCTTCCACCTCGGCGCTTTCGGGCGGTAGCGTCCCGTCGCGCCGGAGGAACTCCTGATACAGCGTCGACGCGATGACACAGTCGGCGGTGGTGATGACGTCCTTGGCCCGCTGGGTCATCGCGTGGGGCAGTCCGGGACCGATGCCGACGACGTAGAGCGTCCCCATCTCGTCGCCGTCGGCCGAATCCGTCCCAGTCACGTTACCGCCCCACCGCGACGGTGACGGCGTCGTCGAACCGCTCTTTCTCCCGGGCGAGTTCGTGGTCGCGCCCGCCGGCGATGGCCGACGCCTCGGCGATGCCCGGCCAGCCGATCAGTTCCTTGGATCGTGACGGAGAAGGGCCTTCGAACTCCTCCAGCGTCCCCTTCTCGAAGAGGACGACGCCGACACCGATCTCCTGTGCTGCCTCGTAGAGTCCCGCTTCGCCCTCCTTTCGGGTGCCCGTGGCGACGAAGTCCACGTCCGAGCGGTCTAAGCCGAGATCCGAAAGCGCGGCGTCCCAGGCATCGAGTACCTGTGCTTTCTCGACGCCCGAGACCGTCCCGGTTCCCAGCACGACGCCGTCCGTTGCGTTGCGCTTGAGGACGGTCACGTCGTCGCCGACCAGCACCGCCCGGGGGCCGTCGAGACGGGCCACCGGACCGAGTTCGTCGTTGAGAACGGCGAGGTTCGTCGCCACCGTCGAGTCGCCGTTGACGACGTGGGTGTCGAGTGCCTTGGCCTTGCTCTCGACGCCTTGCTTGCCCGCGGCCTCGCTGGCAGTCGTCATCGCAGGGACTGCGCCCAGCTTCGAGAGATCGTGGGCTACCTGATTCGCGCCGTGATGGCCGCCAGTGATCGGAATTGCCCACGTGAGTGCTTCGTCGACGACGACGATAGCGGGGTCGTCCCACTTGTCGTCGAGCAGCGGTGCGGTCTTGCGCATCGCGATGCCAGAGGCCATCAGGCCGACGAAGCAGTCGTACTCGCCCCAGTGCTCGCCGAACACGTCGCCGTGGTACTCGATGATGTCGACGGTCTCGTACTCGCTGCCGATCTCGTCTCTGATTTCGCGTGCCGTGTCTAATTTTCTCTCGAAGGAAATTATAGCGATCTCCTCGGCCACCTCACCATCGGAGTCGGGTGTCGAACAGTGGCCGCCGGAGCTGTCGGTCGATTCGCCTGTGTCGGTGTCGTCGTTCGTGTCGGTGCTCATATCAATCGTCGGCCTCGCTTTCGGTACTGTCTCGGTTCGCCCAGCCGTCGTAGAGGTACGACCGCTCGTAGCCGGCCCTCCGGGCCGCATCGCCGATGACGACCAGCGCCGACGCGCGGTAGCCCGCCGCTTCGACCGCGTCACCGATCGTCTCGATGGTCCCTTCGATCACGTCTTCGTCGGGCCAGGAGGCGTGATAGACGACGGTCACGGGCGCCTCCGGGTCGTGGCCGTCGTCGAGCAGGCGCTCCATCGCCTCGGGGATGGCGTGGGTGCCCAGATAGATGCAGGTCGTCACGTCGCCCATCTCGACGAACTCGCCGATGTGATCGTCCTCGGGGTCGAGCGTCTTGCCCTGTGGTCGCGTGAAGGCGACGTGGTTGGCGACACCGTTCAGCGTCAACTGGGTTCGCAGCGTCGCGCTGGCGGCGAAGGCCGCGGTGACGCCGGGGACGATGTACGTCGGCACGCCCTCGTGTTCGAGCGCATCCATCTGCTCGATGGCCGCACCGTAGATCGCCGGATCACCGCTGTGGAGTCGGACGACCGTCCGGCCGTCCTCGTAGGCGTCTCGCATCAGCGGGATCAGCTCCTCAAGATCCTTGCCGATGCTCGACACCTGCTCGGCGTCGTCACAGTACTCGTCGAGGAGTTCGCTGTTGACCAGCGAGCCGGCGTGAACGACCAGATCGGCCGCCTCGACTAGCTCTTTGCCAGTGACGGTGAGCAGCCCGGGATCGCCCGGACCCGCGCCGATAAACGGGATGCCGTCCTGTGTCTCGCCAGCGGTTCGCTCCGCGATTCGTGGGTCACGCTCCGTCGCTCGGGTGGCCGCTTCCGCGTCGATGGCGTCCTGTGGATCGGTCATCGTTGGCGTTCCTCCGGGTGTTCGTCACCGCAGGCCGCTCCTTCGGCCCGCTCCCGCGTGAGGGTCGTTGCGCGATGGCTGTCCCCGACACCGGGCGAATCGATCCGGGTCCCGCCATCCGTCCGTGTTCGCGTCTCGGCGTCGGTCTCGCTCTCGGCATCGACCGCTTCGAACGCCGCGGTCGCCGGCTCCGACGTCACGCCGCGTTTCTCCGCGTAGGCGAGCGTGTAGTAATCCCGGTCGGTCAGAGCGTCGGGATCGTCCGTCACGACCGTCTCGCCCTGCTCCATGTACAGCCGCCGGCCGTACACCACGTCGTAGCCCGCATCGACGAGCCGTTCGTGTGTCGTCGGCACGTCGGTGACTTTGAACAGAATCATCCGATCCGGACCGGTGGGAGCGACACCGCGGGCGGCCTCGTGGAGCGTGATACTCGACCCGGACGAGATTTCGACGCCCAGCGCGGTCGTGAAGGCCGTGACGGCGCTCACGCCGGGGACGACTTCGACCTCGACATCGGGATGGAAGGCAGCGAGGGTCCGCCGCAAGTGCCCGAACGTGGAGTAGACGTTCGGATCACCGAGCGTGACGAACGCGGCAGTTTCGTCGCGAGCGCGCGGTGCGATCTGTGCCGCGGCGTCGCGCCACGCGCTGCGGAGTTCGTCTTCGTCGCGGGTCATCGGGAAGTCGAGATCACCGATCCGGTCCACAGGGACGTGCTCGGTCGCGACGGACCGGGAGAGCCGTCCCGGCGAGTAGACCACGTCCGCCGCTTCGAGGACGCGACGCCCACGTACGGTGACGAGGTCGGCGTCGCCGGGACCGAGACCGACGCCGTAGAGTGTCATCGTCCCCTCCCGTCGGTGCGGTGCTCCGACGGCGGCCGTGTCTCGGGTGTACCGCCGTCCGTCGCGACGGGATCGGTCCCGCCCACCAGCATGTACACGGGGTTGTCCGAATCGAAGCTCGTCGCACCGGCGAGTTCGTAGCCGTGGCTCACCTGAAACTGGACGACTTCGTCGAGGAGGTCCCGCTGTCGGAACGCCTCGGTGGCGGCCCCGGCGACTTCGAGCCGGGAAACGTTCATCACGACGCGGTCGATCCCCGTCCGGGCCGCGTGATCGAGGACCGCCTCGTAGTTGCGACTGCCCCCGAGAAAGAGGACATCCGCGTCGTCAGGGAGTCCATCGGGCGCTTCTGTCTCGCGAAGCGTTACGTCCCCGGTCCCGTCGTTGGCAGCGAGATTCTGTCTGGTCGTCTCGATACGGTCGGCGTGTCGTTCGAGCGCAGTGACCCGACCCGCGCGCCGGGCCGCCCCGATCGTGACAGCCCCGGTACACGAACCGACCTCCACGAAGTGGTCGGTCGGTCCGAGGTCGAGTTTGCTGAGAAGGACGGCCCTGACCTCCGGTTTCGTCGGGCCGGCCTTCGCATCGTGTGGGAGCGATACGTGTGCCATCGCCGAACACAACTATCGTAGGGCGTAAAACAATTTTGGTTGTTTTAGCCCAACCAAGATTGTCTATATCCTGCGATGCGTCCCAGATACGCAACTCGGAGCGTTTTACAGCAAAGTTACTTTAGCTCACGGGCCACACAACAGGCAATGCCGACCAACGCGTCCGATCCCGACGAATCCAGCGTCCTTCAGAGCAAACGGAACGCCACTCGGTATCAGATTCTGGTCCAGATCGCCGAACGACAGCCCGCGGTCAATCAACAGGAGATCGCCGATGCCATCGGGATCACCGCACAGGCCGTCAGCGACTACCTTCAGGATCTGGCCGAGCACGGATACGTCAACAAGCACGGCCGTGGCCGGTACGACGTGACCAAGGAAGGCGTCGACTGGCTGATCTCACAGACTGACGAACTGCGTCACTTCGTCGAGCACGTCTCCGAAGACGTCATCGGACAGGTCGAGATCGAGACCGCACTCGCGACGACGGCAATCGACGAAGGCGAGACTGTTTCACTGACGATGCAAGACGGTGTGCTCCGGGCGATGGCTGGACAGACAGGAAGTGCAACTGCAGTTGCAGTCACGGATGCGCGAGCAGGACAGGACGTCGGGATCACGAATTTCGATGGGGTCGTCGACTACGACCTCGGTTCGGTGACCATCGTCTCGGTGCCGCAGGTCCAGAACGGCGGCAGCGCCGCGGTCGATCCGGGAAGCGTCGCCGAGATGGCCGATGACCACGACCTGATCGCGGTTAGCGGCGTCGGAGCGATCGCCGTCACGGAGGCCGCATCCCTCGAAGCAGACATCCGCTTCGGAACCACGGCTGGCGTTCGAGAAGCAGCGACGAGAGGACTCGACATACTGCTCGTGTCCTCGACGGACCACCTCTCGGCTCACACCGACGAACTCCGCGAACAGAACCTCAGCTACGAAGTCGTGGATGTCACAGCGTCATAGTCAACGGGAGGGTGGCACTGGCGTCCACTCGACGACCGGCGTGGTGCTCCCATCAGGCACGGGTGTCGACCGGACGAGCGCTTGAATCGAGGTCTTCTGAGGTCTTTCGTCTCCAGAAGTCGGCTAGATGGACCTTGGCACGTGAGATTGTTGCGAAAAGACGGTATTTGTATTTGTCTTGCGCCAACTTATTTCGTATATCGCACTACTCAGCCTGATAGTTCAGTTTCTCAGACCATATGGGTAGCAGATAGATCGGAAAGTGGCAAGCGGACGATGGGCGTGTGCCCCGCTGTAAGTAGCGACACCTCCCTCTGATTGCCATGGAAGATGGCTACAAAATATAGTCATACAGTATAGCTATGTTTTGTAGCTACTAATGATCGCGATACGGCACAGCAACGGAGTGGTACGGTCAACACCCGAAGAGGACGTGTTGCTCAGTCTCGCAACGAGACACAATCGCGGAGCCGTGCGACAGCCATGAGAACCGGATACGTCTGAGGTTCGTCGTGGTACAGCGACTCACAGAGGTTGTGACCGTCGAGATACGAGAGCGATCGGTCTGCGAGTTGGGATTGTCGGGTCGTGGTGATCGCCAGCAGTTCGTCCCTGAACTGCTGTCGGTACCACGCCGGGACGACAGTAGAGTCGAGACCGTCCAGCACTGCCGTGATGTCTTCACGCAAGGATCGCAGCGAGGCCACTTCCGCGTCGAGGGTCTCACAGAACTCGTCGCGGTCGGCGGCGGCTTGCTTCGCCGCCGACACGACAGTTTGCTTTTGCTGGGGAAGCAACGATGGGTCTCTCGGCGATTCGAAAAGGGTCGCGACCTCCGGTCCGAGCTCGGCACGAACGTTGGCTGTGAGCGATTCGTCGTACACTGCCTCGAAATGATCGACAGCCATGACCGTCTCACGATACGCGGGACGGAGGGCAGAACCATCGGTGTCTGGCTGCTGGCGCATGACAGTAATCGAGGGGGTGAACTGTGTCCCGGCGGCATCGGCAGGCATGGCGGCGACTCGATCAGCGAACGCCTCGAAGGCGTCTCGCTCCGTGGCGACCTCGTTGTGCTCTCGCTGTGCCCGGTCGATCGCGTTCGAGATCGGCTTTCGAACGTGCTGACGGAGCGAATGGAGGTATTGAAAGGGACCAGGACGGGTATCGAGGTCGGCCATCGACTGGTAGTAGGGAGGGGGATAACTAAAATGCTCGTTTCACATATATGGCGTTGCGAGGTGGCTTCGTTTGGGCAAACGCACAATCGTAGCGATGCTGATAGACGGCGCGCATCGACTGTCGCGGGGTGCAGCCGTGAAGAGACACGATGAATAGCCCAGCCAGCGAGATTGGTCAGTGACTCTAGCTAACTGGAAGGTACAGATAGTACAGCCCACTATATCATATGACGATACAGTATAGCCACACCGTATAGCTATACGAGGCAGCTATATCAGCTAGCTGACGACGGTCGCTGAGCCAGTCAGTACGCCACCATACCTGTGGAACTTCCTCGATGAGAGCGCCACACAAAGACTGAAAGCCCGTCTCCGGCGATTCTGCAGACGAGTAGCCGAAAGGAGACAGTAAGTCCCGACGATTGACTATTCCACTGAGAGGATGCGGATATCTATTCAGTATAGCTATTTGATATAGCTATATGATATGGCGAGGCGGTAACGGCAGCCAGTCGAATTCAAAATAAATCGGGACCGAGGGTCTGCTGTGAGCAACAAGTATGGGGGAGACCTATCGAACCGACCGGAGTGTTTTTTGAGAGGGGTACAGAACGGGACAGTAATGCACGACTGGATCACGACGTACGAGGACCGGGACTGGCAAACGACAGACGAAGGCACCATCAGGTATGCGCTGCTCGGACTCGGTTGGTGGACACTCGACGTTGCGCTCCCTGCAATCGAGAACTCCGACCTCGGGGAGGTGACGGTGCTGGTCAGTAGTTCGACGGAGAAGGCAGCCGATGCAGCGGCCGAAAACGACGTGGGCCATGGAATCAGTTACGACGAGTTCCACGAGGGTGTGGCGAGTGACGAGTACGACGCGGTGTACGTCGGGACGCCGAACGCCTTGCACCTCGAATACGTCGAGACGGCGGCGGACCTCGATAAGGCAGTACTCTGTGAGAAGCCCATGGAGTCGACCGTCGAGCGTGCCCAGCAGATGGTCGCGGCCTGTGAAGACGCCGACGTGCCCCTGATGATTGCCTACCGGATGCAGACCGATCCTGCTGTTCGCCGCGCGCGCGAACTGATCGAAGACGGCTTCCTCGGAGAGCCGGTCTCGGTCCACGGACACAACACCCAGCCATTGCTGGAGATGATCCCGGACCCCGATCAGTGGCGACTGAACCCGGACATCTCGGGGTACGGAACGTCCGTGATGGATCTCGGCATCTACTCTATCAACACAGCGCGATTCCTCTTACGCAAAGAGCCGGTGGCGGTCGCAAACGAGATGCACTCCCGCCACGAGGCGTTCGGCGACGTACCGGACGAACGCTCCTCGTCACTGCTGGCGTTCGAAGACGACGTGACGATGGTCACGACGGCGAGTCAGAACGCCCACTCGGATTCCCGCCTGACGATCACCGGTACGGACGGACAGATCGAGATCAACCCCGCGTTCCACGGCGAGGCGACACTGCGCCTGCGGCGGGACGACCTCACCGTGACGGTCGACCACGAGACGTACGACGCCCAGCGAGAGATGCGCGAAGAGTTCGACTACTTCGCAGACCGCGTGTTGACCGACGGCGAGATATACCCGGACGGCCGCCACGGGCTACAGGACATGCGGATCATTCGGGCGATCCACGAGGCCGGCGAGACCGGCGAGCGTGTCACACTCTCCTGATCGTCACCGCGTGCACCGGACGGTACGATAGGATCAGTGGTGGCGGCGACGATCGCCGGCAAGCATCTACAGGAATCCGTATGCGGAGGTTCGACGGGAACACGTTCCTTCGACAGATCTGTCGGACCGTCCACTTTCGACGACGACAGATGTGACCTTGCGGAACGCTGTTCCACGATGACCGAATAGTACTATCGAAGCCCGGAACGCATCGGGAAATAAACGTAAAATCACAGCTGTACCGGTGTTAGATAAAGCCTTCGCTAATGCTGAAAGCTTGAGTCGGGAGACCGGCCCTACCGACAGTCATGGCTAGACTGGGATTCCTTCGACATTTCAGGCGGGATCAGTCGAAACGGTGACTTTTTGCAGGGCTGTGAGAGACCCACCGACTATGGGACGACAAGTCACCGTCTGGAACGAGTTTCGACACGAACGAGAGAACGAGACGGTCGCGGAGATCTACCCCGACGGGATTCACGCCGTCATCGCGGACGTCCTCGAAGCGGCGGGACACGATGTCACGACGGCCACACTCGACGAGGGGCCACAGCACGGTCTCACCGAGGATGTCCTCGCCGAGACGGACGTGCTGACCTGGTGGGGCCACGCCGCCCACGACGAGGTACGCGACGAGGTCGTCGAGCGCGTCCAGCAACACGTCCTCGACGGGATGGGACTGTTAGTGCTTCACTCCGCCCATATGTCGAAGATCTTCAGGACGTTGATGGGGACCGGATGTATGCTCAAATGGCGCGAGGCCGCCGAGACCGAGCGACTGTGGGTGACCGATCCATCACATCCGATCACCGACGGTCTTCCCGAATCGTTCGAAGTGCCAGAGGCGGAGATGTACGGTGAGCACTTCGATGTCCCACAGCCAGAATCGCTCGTGTTCACGTCCTGGTTCGAAGGTGGTGAAGTGTTCCGGTCGGGATGTTGCTACTCTCGGGGGAAAGGCCGGATCTTCTACTTCCGACCGGGTCACGAGACCTATCCGATCTACCACCAGCCGGAGATTCAGCAGGTCCTCGAAAACGCCGTCGACTGGGCTGCACCCAACGAGAACGGCCCGGATGTCTATCGAGGTAATCACGAACCGATCGAAGACATCGATGTCGACGACGACCGCACAGTTCACTGATCGGACTGGCGATCAGCAATCTAAACCGGGAATAGCACGAACGAAGAGAGCTATTTCGAGAGACGTGGATTTGTTTAATGCCATTATAATTAATCTAAAATAGAACGTCGTCAAAGAGAGCCGAAATGGCAGCACATATAGCCATCGACCACTGTTTGTAGAGAACGTCGTTCGCACTCATCGAACGAGGTGAAACCAAGTAGCGACAGTGATCCGTTCGAATCAGGAGACAGCGCGTTCCAGTCGGCCGACGGTCGGGTGGCTATCTCGACACTCGACAGGCCATATGCGAAGTGGAGATTGTAGTACCGTATTCGGTGTTCGACTGGAGTGTCTGAGAGTGTCTTCCGCTATAGGGCGGTAGAGTGCCAAATAGAAGGGTTAGATCGCCGGAGTAGCGCTCTCAGTCGCTGATCTGGACTGCGATCGTCTTGATCTCGAACGGCTCGAAGGAGAGAGCCTGTCGTGAATCGTCGACAGCAAAGGAGTCCCGGGTGTCCTCGATGAGATTCGTTTCTCGGGCCTCGGTGACGGTAAAGTCGAAGTCGACCGTCGTGTCGACGTGGCGGCCGGCCGACTCGTACAGGCGAACGACGAGTTCGTCGTCACTGTCTTCCGCACGCTTGATCGCCGAGACGACGACATCGTCGTCGCCGACGGTCACCGGTGCGAAGTCGGCTTCTTCGTCGACCGGGCGCGCACGCGTGGTCGCGTTCAGTTCGCTCGCAGCACGGTCGATACCGGCCTCGGCCGGTCCGTCCTCGTGGGCGAGCAGCGTGTACGTGAACTCGTGGGTACCGCGGTCGGCCTCGGGATCGGGGTGGTTCGGCGCGCGCAGCAGCGACAGGGAGATGTCG
The DNA here is from genome assembly GCF_058933345.1 of Halomicrobium sp. HArcht3-1. Taxonomy (NCBI): domain Archaea; kingdom Methanobacteriati; phylum Methanobacteriota; class Halobacteria; order Halobacteriales; family Haloarculaceae; genus Halomicrobium; species Halomicrobium sp. HArcht3-1. The sequence goes on from NZ_JBZYDM010000007.1 coordinate 162,044, forward strand.
GTTCCGTCGACGTTGACCCCGTACTTGCAGTCGTTGAGCAGGGCGACGCCGTAATCGGTCTCCGAAACGTCGACCCACTCACCACCGGCCGCCTCCCACCGCGCAGCGTCCCACGAGGTGTTGCTGTGGGTGTCTCGCTCGTGGTGGCCAAAGTGGGTGTCGTAGGTCGCACTCGTCGCAGCCACGCCGGCCGGGAAGTGGGCCTTGAGGAGCTTCTCTTCTTCGTGCCAGTCGACTTCCGTCCTGAACTCCACGCGCTTTGCGTCACGATACAGTGAGATTTCCTGGACGAGCGAGGAGTCGCCGAACGAGCGGGTCTGGCGGACCGTCGCTCGAACGGGACCGGTCTCGACGACCGTCGTCTCCGGGGCCGGAAGCTGGTCGCCGACGTCGTAGACGTCTTCCTCGATGTCCCACGCTTCGAAGTATCGGGGCTGGTCGCGGTACAGCATCAGCCTGTTGCCCGGTTCGTCGAGGACCGAACGATCCTGCTCCTCGTCGTAAACGGAGACGGTACCATCGCTCTCGAACGACACCGTGACCAGACCGTTCGAGAGCCGGTCGGTCGACACTTCGAAGGGTGACTCGACCGGCTCGGTGGCGCTTGCAAGCGAGAGGGTCGTCGCACCCAGCTCGGGCAGTTCAGGGGTCTCGACGAGCACCTGCTCCTCCGTGTCGTCGCCGACGCCGGCAGTCGTCGACTGGACTGCCAGCGTGTCGTCGCCCCCGGCTGTTCCGACCAGGTCGTCAGCCTCACCGGACACGTCGTCAGCAGGGACCGTCGCGACACTCTCGTGTGCCCACGACAGCGGATTCGTGACAGCGAGCCGGTCGCTGTCGGTCGGTTCGCCGAGTAGTGCGTCAAGCGCTGCCGCCCGCGCGTTCGCGGCCGTCTCGAAGACACGGCTGTAGTCCCGGTCGGCATCGGCGTACACGTCCGTCTGGGAGGACCCCGGCAGGATGTCGTGGAACTGATTGAACAGGAGCACCTTCCAGGCGTCCTGAAGCTGTTCGTGGGGGTAGTCGAACGCCGTCGTCGCCGTCGCGATGGAACACCAGAGTTCGGCCTCTCGAAGTGCGTACTCGCCTTTGCGGTTGTTGCGCTTGGTCTGGGCCTGACTCGTGAGCGTCCCGCGATGTTTTTCGAGGTACAGTTCCCCGTTCCAGACGGGATAGTCGTCGTAGTTGCGTTCGAGACGGTCGAACAGCCCCGCGAGCGATCCGTGTTCGATGTCCGGCAGCGCCTCGATGTCGTCGACGACCTGTCCCTTCTCGATCATCTCGCGAGTGGGGCCGCCACCGCCGTCGCCCCAGCCAAACAGGTACGCCCGGTCCGTCGTCGTCGCGTTCTGGGAGTCGTTGTACACCGAGTGGGTGATCTCCTCGACGTCCATCTGGCCGTTGTACGTATCGCCCGGTGGGAAGTGTGCGAGTACCTCCGACCCGTCGATGCCCGCCCAGCGGAACGTGCTGTGCGGGAAGTCGTTGATCTCGCTCCAGGACATCTTCTGGGTGAGGAAGTACGGACAGTCGGCCGCCTTCGCGATCCCCGGCAACCCGGCACTGTACCCGAACACGTCGGGGATGAACGTCACCTTCGGGTCGACGTCGAACTCCTCGCGGAAGTAGCGCTTGCCCAGCAGATACTGCCGCGCCAGTGCTTCCTCGCCCGCGTTGTTGATGTCCGACTCGACCCACAGGGCACCTTCGGGGTGCCACTGACCGTCGTCGATCCGCTGGTCGATCTGATCGAACTGCTCGGGGTAGCGGTCACGGATCCACTCGTAGAGGTGGGGCTGGCTCTGCATGAACGTGAACTCGGGGTAGTCGTCCATCAGCGACAGCACGTTCGAGAACGACCGTCCACACTTACGCACCGTCTCCGACCACGGCCAGTGCCACGCCAGATCGAGGTGGGCGTGGCCGACGGCAGTCAGTTGCTGCCCGGTGAGGTCCGAAGTGATGTCCGTCTCGACGGCCTCCAGTTCCTCGATCGCAGCGCGGGCGCTCTCTCGGTACTCGTCCTCCGAGTCGGCGTCGAACGCGAACGTGTGGCTGGCTGCGACGAGTGCGTCGAGCAGGCGGCCCCGGTTCGGCGAGTCCTCGTCGTACTGCTCTCGGAGGTCGTTGCAGATCGACACGTGACGGTGGAAGTCTGCCACCGCTGGCCGCTCGGCGTACAGTTCGGCAGTTTCGAGCGTGAACTCGTCGACGCCGAGGTTGCCCCACAGGGTCGTGGTCCCGGCCTCGACGAGGAGATCGAACGACTCGCCGCCCTCGGCCTCGTCGACGAGCTTGTAGGAATCGTGTCCGTTGTCGAAGGACTTGACCGGCGTCCCGTCCTGAAAACACAGCGACTCCACGCGCGGGTCGCCGTGGTGGCTCGACCCGTACAGTGGTTCTGCCACGAAGCGCAGGTAGACCGGCAGGCCGGCCATCGACTCGGGGACGGTACACTGGAGTCGGAACCAGACGTTCTGGCCGACGGCTTGCTCTTCGGAGACCTGTCCGGTAAGCACGTCTGCGTCCGCGTCCCGGCGGTCGTCGGGTGTCGTCTCCCGGCCTCGCTTCCACGTGAATCCGACCGAACACGGCTCGAAGGACTGCTCTCGGGCCTGCTCGGGCGTCAGGAACGCTCGCGTCTTGTGATGTGAGATGTTCTCTATCTCGCAGCGCTGTGCGACGCGGAGGCGCTGGAGACGTTCTTCAGTCTCGTCGGCGCGTTTCGCACTGCTAGTGTCGCGCATGCTACCCACTGTTCGAGCGATCACCTTAACTGTCGAGGGTTTCGGTCGCACTCGAAGCGGTCTGGGCAAACAGACGGAACACGCGACCCCGATAGAGTTATTGCCGAGAGAGCGAATACCGCGTACATGGAACGCCACTCTCTCAACGGTAGCTGGCAGTGTGTCCCGACGGACGGGAGCCAACAGTTTCCAGCGACGGTCCCCGGAGATGTCTACAGCGATCTGCTGGCTGCCGGTCGGATCTCAGACCCCTACAGTGCCGACAACGAACTCGACGTGCAGTGGGTCGGTGAACGCGACTGGATCTACCGGCGAACGGTCGATGTCGACGACACACTGCTGTCCGAAGAGCGCCAGACCCTCGTCTGTCACGGACTGGACACTGTCGCCACGGTCCGGGTGAACGACACCACCGTCGGTACGACGGACAACATGCATCGGCGCTACGAGTTTGCCGTCGGCGATGCCCTCGAACCCGGATCGAACGACATCGAGATCCGATTCCAGTCGCCGGTCGAGTACAGCAGCCAGCGCGCAGCGGACCACCCCTACGGCGTGCCCGTAATGCGCTACCCCAAGGACGTGCCCGACCGCAATCACATCCGCAAGGCCGCCTGTCACTACGGCTGGGACTGGGGACCGTGCCTGCCGACGATGGGAATCTGGCGGGACATCGAACTGGTGGGTCACTCGGGACCCCGTCTCACCTACACGAAGAGTCGACAGGAACACCACGACGACGGCGTCGACCTAGCTGTCGATGTGGGTCTCGATGTTCCGACCGAGACCGAAGCGACGCTGACCGCCAGTATCGCTGGCGTCACCGAGACCACGACCGTGAGCGTCGACGGCGGTTCGACGGAGCAGACGCTCGAACTCACCGTCCCCGACCCCGACCTCTGGTGGCCCAACGGCTACGGCGACCAGCCACTGTACGACCTGACAGTCACCGTCGATAGCGAGCACGACACCGAGACGACGACCGACCGGGTGGGCTTTCGCGAAATCGAACTGTGCCGCGAGGGCGACGACGCGGGAGAGTCCTTCTTCTTCGAAGTCAACGGCGTCCCCGTGTTCGCGAAAGGAGCGAACTGGATCCCGATGGAGGCGCTCCACGGCCGCGTCGACGAGGGGGAGTACACCGATCTGCTGAACAGTGCCGCCAGTGCGAACATGAACATGATCCGTGTCTGGGGTGGCGGCCACTACGAACACGACACCTTCTACGAGCGCTGTGACGAACTCGGGCTACTCGTCTGGCAGGACTTCATGTTCGCCTGCTCGCTGTATCCGGCCGACGACGGGTTTCGCGAGACGGTGGCGGCGGAGGCCCGCTATCAGGTCCGCCGCCTCGCCAATCACCCGAGCATCGCAGTGTGGTGTGGCAACAACGAGAACGAGGAGGGACTGCACAACTGGTGGGCCGACGAGGATCACATCGAGCATCTCGAGGCCGACTACGAGGCGATCTTCGTCGATCTGCTCGACGAGATCGTCACCCAGGAAGACCCGTCACGTCCCTACTGGTCGGCATCACCCTCCAGTGGCCGCGAGTACGACGATCCGTACATGACGGAGCGAGGTGACATCCACTACTGGGACGTGTGGCACAGCGGCGCTTCCTTCGATGCGTTCGAAGAGACCGAGCCGCGATTCGTCTCCGAGTTCGGCTATCAGTCGTTCCCGTCGCCAGAGTTGCTTTCGTCGGTGCTCCCGGAGAGCGAACTCAACCCGACCGCACCGCTGATGGAACACCACCAGCGCAGCCCCGGCGGGAACGGTCGAATCCTGTCGCGGATGACCGACAACTTCCGAACGCCGTTCAGTTTCGCCGATTTCACGTACCTGAGCCAGATTCAACAGGGCATGGCGTTGCGGACCGCGATCGAACACTGGCGGCGGCTCAAACCACACACGATGGGGGCGCTGTACTGGCAACTGAACGACCTCTGGCCGTGTGCCTCGTGGTCCTCGATCGAGTACGGCGGCGACTGGAAGGCAGCCCAGTATATCGCCCGGCGGATCTTCGCGCCGCTGCTCGTCTCGACGACGGAGACCGACGACGGCATCGAAGTGTGGCTGACCAGTGACCAGCGCGATCCGGTTTCGGGCACGCTCACTGTGGCTGTCTGGACGCTCGACGGTGAGCGGGTCCACACGGAGGCACACGACACGACCGTAGCGCCACTCGACAGCACGGCCGCACTGACCGTCGATGTCGACGAGGTCGCCCCGGACGTCGACCCGTCGAACTGTCTCGTGCGGGCAGACTTCGACGGCCCCGTCGAGTCGTACCCGTCGGTCGCGTTCCGGGAACCGTACAAGCGACTCGACCTGCGCGAGCCAGAGATCGAGGCCCGCGTCGACGGCGCGACCGTGACCGTAGAGACGGACGTGCCGGCGCTGTGGGTGGCACTCGATGCCCCGCTGTCCGGCGCTTTTTCTGACAACTACTTCCATCTCGTTCCGGGAGAGGCCCGAACGATCACCGTCGAGAGCGACGCAACCCGAGACGAAATCGAGAGCGCGCTCGGGGAACTCGACGTCACGCACCTGCGCGAGACGTACTGATACCGCTGGCTGTTGCTGGGACGAGAGATTCGTGGCCCGGAGTCGAGCATCGCGTGACAGACCGACAGCCGACAGTACCAGCCTGCCGAGCAATCGACCACACGGCGAGCGCATCGTGTTCCCCAAGCATTATGGACTGGTGCCGTGATCCTCCTGTGTGAATTGCGGGCACGACAACTCCGGTCGGCGAGCGGTGGGGCGGCGTCGTCTGCTGGCCGGTCTCGGCGGTCTGGTCGCACTGAGCGGGTGCCTCTCGGCCGGGTCCGACGGTGGCTGTGCGAACAGCGGCGTGCCACAGGGAGGACTCCGACTCCTCAACGCCGACACAGAAGCTCACACGATCGAGCTAACGGTGTTTCTCGATTTCCTCGCGGTTCGAGAGGTCGTGTTCGAGGAGCGCGTCACGGTCCCGGGCCGGAACGCGGACGGCGACCGACACGTACTGGTCGACGATGTCGTCGACCGGAACGGGCGACACGTCCTCCGTGCCCGAGTGAGGGCCTCCGGCGAGACGACCGACTACCTCTGGGACGTGTCGGCCGACGGCTGTACCGGTCTCGTCGTCTCGGTCGACGACGGCGTCGCGACCGTCACCCCCGTCGACACGGACGACACGGGGGGTGGGCAACAGCCGTGAGCGCCGCTCGTCACCGCTGGCGCGGTCTGGACCACCCGGAGTTCGTCGGAGGACTGGTCATCGTGGGCTTCTCGTTTGCCGTGGGGAAACTGGGGGTGTTGCCGACGACGGCGATCGTCGCGAACGGGTTCCTCGGTGGGATCGTCGCCGGGGCGCTGACCGCGTGGGACGACGCGGGCTACTACCGTGGGGCACTCGCTGCGGTCGTCGCGACGCCGCTGTTGTTGGCGCTACACGTCGTCGACGACTTCGTCATCTCTGGCCGGTACGACGTGGTGCTCACGACACTCGGGCGACCGCCCGGAACACTCGTCGATCAACTGATCGTCTACGGCATCTACGAGGGACTGGCCGTCTCGCTTCCGGCCGCCGTCGCTCTCGCCACCGGACTCGTGGGCGGCGCGGTCGGCTTTCGACTGCGCCGACTGTTCGCCCGTCGCTCGGTGTTACGGTAGCACAGATCGGCACTCGGGGTGGTCGACCGAAACCAACTGGGGGAATCAGGACGACGATGCCGAGTTCGCCACGTCCTGCAGCGCGAGCGTGTACGCCACGCCCGGATGGTCGGCCGGCGGATTGGCGTCGAAATCGATGGTGACCGCCCCGTCCTCGTGCTTCCAGTCGACCGGCTCTTTGCCGGACGCCGTCAGGAGCGACACCGAAGACGGTGTCACGTCGGGGCCGGTCTCCAGCAGCGTCTGCTCACCGATTGCCCAGTCGAACAGCGTCGCGTAGAGTGTCCCATCTTTCCAGGTGTAGCGCACGTCGGTGCTGGAAGCGACGCTGTCCTCGGCCTGCTCCCAGTAGGTGGTCCCGAAGATGGCCTCGCCGTTGACTGCGAGCCACTCGCCCAGCCCCCGCAGGCGTTCTTTCTGGATCGCCGGGATGGTGCCGTCGGCTCGCGGGCCGACGTTGATGAGGAGATTGCCGTTCTTCGAGACGATGTCGACGAACGAGTGGACGAGTTCGTCGACCGAGAGATAGTGGTGCTCTGGTTCGTTGCGGTTGTACCCGAACGACCCTCCGAGTCCGCGCGTCGCTTCCCACTTGTGTTCCTGTATCTCGTCGAACGTCTCGTACTCCGGCGTGTAGAAGTCGCCGTGGGTCTGCTCTTCGCCCGCACCGAGACGGTCGTTGACGGCGACTTCCTTGTCCCACTCCTCGGCCGCCTGCTCGTAGTAGTATGCGACCGTCTCTTTGGTCCCGTACTCCTCGGTCTCGGCCTTCCAGTTGCCGTCGAGCCAGAGGAGATCCGGCCGTGTCTCGTCGATGAGTTCGGTCAGTTTCTCGTTCATGAACTCGATATACTCCGGGCCGGGGTGGCCCTCGTCGTCGATGTCCGGGTGACCGAACAGGCCGGGGTTGTTCGGATCGAAGAAGTTCAGGAGGGCGTGAAAGGAGCCGGCGAACTTCATGTCACGGTCACGGACGGCCGATCCGAGTTCGCCGACGATGTCCCGATTGGGACCGCGCTCGACGGTCGTCCAGTCGGTCACATCGCTGTCCCACAGCTGGATGCCATCGTGGTGTTCCGCGGTCAGGACGACGTAGCGCGCACCGACCTCCTCGTCGAAGAAGGTCGCCCAGCGGTCCGGGTCCCAGCCGTCGGCGCTCCACTGCTCCAGAAAGTCGGTGTACTCGACCTGTTGGCCGTACGTCGAGCAGTGGTAGTCGTACACGTCGCTGTCCTCGTCGTACATCCCTCTGACGTACCACTCGGCGTATCCGGACTCGCTGACCTCCCCGTCGTCGGTGACGGGTGCCCACGCGGGGACGGAGTACGCCCCCCAGTGGATGAAGATCCCGAGTTTCGCGTCGTCGTACCACGCCGGTAGTTCGTGCTGTTCCAGTGACTCCCACGTCGGCTCGTATGCAACCATACAGACCTGTGCGGGCAGCCGGGTAAAAAATGTTCGTCACCCACACGGGCGGCCCCTGACGGCGCGCCAGCCAGACAAACGTTTAAGCGAGCGGTCGCCGAACAGCCAGCAGTGACTGACGACAGCACACGGGTCGATCGTCGGAGCGTGCTGGCCGTCGTCGGGAGTACGCTGGTGGCCGGCTGTTCGGCACCGTCAGCGACGACGACCGAGACTCCGACCGATCGATCGACCCGAACGGACGACACTGAGCAAACGAGCGAGCCGACGACCGACCTGTCCATCGACACCGGATGGGGAATGTTCGGCTGTGATTCGCGCCACACGAGCCACAGTTCCGAGGCGGACGGACCGCGATCCGACGCCACACAGCAGTGGTCACACACCTGTGCCGAAGATCAGGGTGACATCCTCGGGACACCGGCGATTGCCGACGGTATCGCGTACGTCGGCTGTGGCCGCTCCGTGGAAGCACTCGATGTCGCGACCGGCGCAGTCGAGTGGTCCCGGACGCTCAGCCGCGCCAATCGCTTCTCGCCAGCGCTCGGTGACGGCCGCGTCTACGTGACGGTCCGCGGGGAAGAGGCCGGCCTGTACGGCTTCGACCGCGACGGCGGCGACACCGAGTGGCACCAGCCCTTGCAGGTCGTCTCGGCCCCGGTGTACGCAGATGGAACGGTTTACGCGCGCACGCGAGAAACAGAGACTTCGATTCGGGCCTTCGCAGCGGACGACGGGACCGAGCAATGGCACCACGGGCGAGACTGCCAGCCCTCGGATGCAGTCTGGTCGCCCCCGACCGTCCTCGACGAGACGGTCCTCTACCTCGCGACGTGTACAGAGCAAGAGCAGTCGACGCTGTTCGCCCTCGATCGCGCCACGGGCACCGAGCAGTGGCACCTCGATATCGACACCGTCGCGAGTCGCTCGGCTCCAGCAGTGACGGACGGGGTCGCGTACTTCGGCGACAACAGCGGTCGCCTCCACGCAATCGATCTCACGGCGCAACGCGAGCAGTGGACAGCCCCGCTCGAAGGACAGCTCTGGACGACGCCGACGATCGGCCACGACACCGTCTACGTCGGTAGTGTGACCGGCGGGCTGTACGCCGTCGACGCCGCCGAGGGGACCGTCGACTGGCACCGCAACGTCGGACTCACCTACGAGACAACGGCGTTCGACGGCGAGACCCTGTACGTCGGCGGCGTCAATCTACAGGGCATCGACCCGGCGTCGGGCGAAACGCTGTGGCGAGTCGACACGACGAACACGTTTTCGAGCCAGTTTGCTTCCCCCGCCGTCGTCGGGAACGCGGTCGTTGCGACCAGTTGCGTCAAGACGGATTCCCAGCAGACCCGCTACGACAATCGAATCCACGTCGTTGGGTGAGACGGACGACTGTCGCCGGGAGGCAGTTCAGCTGTCTGCTGTCAGATGCGCTCGAACGCAGGCCACAGCAAATCTCGGGGAGCGCGCCACGATACTGCTGCGCAAATTATATATAGAGGGTTTGCAAACAACGTCGTATGCGGTATTATGCCAAGCGAATCGGCCAATCAGTGCTGACGTTGTTCGTAGTCGTGACGATCACGTTCTTCATGTACCGCTTGCTCCCCGGTGGGCCACTAGAGTTGATGCGCCAGCAGTTGCTACAGGACATGGCGAATCAGGGCACCGGGCAGGCGAACATGCAGGAGGTGAACAGACTCATCGAGCTGTACACGGGCTTCCAGCCCGACGCACCGCTGTACGTCCAGTATTTCAACTACATCAAAGACATCGTCCTCTACCAGGACTTCGGGAAGTCGATCTGGCAGAACGAACCGGTGTTCGACATCCTGTTCAAGGCGATGCCGTGGTCGATCTACGTGAGCGTCTACGGACTCGTGCTCGGGTTCTCGACGAACGTCTTCATCGGCGCGTTCATGGCCTATCGCGAGGGGTCACGGTTCGACTCGGGGATGACCGGCATCATCGTCGCCGCCAACTCCGTCCCCTACTACGCGGCGGCCATCTTCATGCTCATCGTCTTCTCGTACCAGCTAGGGTGGTTCCCGATCGCCGGGCGATACGGGCCAGCGACGACACCGGGATTCAATCTCGATTTCATGGTGAGCGTCGTCCACCACTCCATCCTCCCGATATTCACCGGCTTCGTCGTCGGATTCGGGGGTGGGGCACTGGGAATGCGGGGCAACAGCGTCCGCATCCTCGGAGAGGACTACGTCCGCTCGGCCCGGCTTCGAGGACTCAGTAGTCGGCTCATCGCGGCCCGCTACGTCGGGAAAAACGCCATCCTCCCGATGTACACCGGGCTGATGATCGGGCTGGCGGGCATCTTCTCCAGCAGCGTCATCATGGAACAGATCTTCACGTATCCGGGCGTGGGCTGGTACACGTTCGGTGCACTGGAGAATCGGGATTACCCACTCCTGTTGGGATCGTTCATCTTCTTCACGACGATCACACTCGCCGGCATCACGATCGCAGACATGACATACAGTCTCATCGACCCACGAATCGAATCGGGAGGCGAAGATGAGTCGTTCTGACTCGGGATCGGCAGCCGACTTTCTCGGCGACATCGCCGACGAGAGCACGGAACCGCTCTCGCGGAAAGAACGATTCGACCGGTTCCTCGAAGACTCGATCCGAACCCCGTTCAGGATCATCTGGGGGGACCTCCGAACCAGGGTCGGGATCTCGATCCTGCTTGCGTTTGCCCTCATCGGGACAGTCGGTGTCTCGGTCGTGCCCAGACCGGAGTTCAACGAAGCGCCGCGATACGTCCCGCCGTTTACAAACTGGGCAGTACCACTCGGGACGGACGGCTATGGCAAGCCAATCGGGAAGCAACTGATCCACGCGACCCCGGCCGTTCTCGAAATCGTCATCGCAGGGGCCGTCATCTCGATGGTGCTCGCGACGGTCATCGGCGTCACGGCCGGCTACAAGGGTGGCAGGATCGACAACATCCTGATGTTCGTGACCGACATGGTGCTGACGATTCCGGGGCTTCCCCTGATCCTCGTCATCGCCGCGGTCTTCACCCCGGAGCGACCCTTCGTCGTCGGCCTGTTGCTGGGCATCGACAACTGGCCCGGTCTCGCCCGGACCCTCAGGTCACAGGTCCTCTCGATCCGCCACGAGTCCTACGTGGAGGCGTCCAGAGCGATGGGGATGTCCTCACCACACATCCTTCGCAAAGACGTGACAAAGCAGTTGATGCCCTACATCACGATCAACGCAGCCAACGCGGCACGGGGCGTCATCTTCGAGTCCGTCGGGCTGTACTTCCTCGGAATCCTGCCGTTTACCGCGGCCAACTGGGGCGTCATCATGAACGAGGCCTACCAGACCAGCGGCGTGTTGAGCAATCTCGGTCGGATCCACTGGATGATCTGGCCGATGCTGACCATCTCGGTGTTCTCGATCGGCCTCATTCTGCTCTCACAGGGGATGGACCGACTGTTCAACCCCCGTATTCGGGCCCGTCACTCCGATACGGCCGGCGAGGAGACGGCGACGGCGAAGATGGACTGAGACTGTCCCTGTAACTCTCTTGGGCCTCGCCACACCAATACAGCGAATCTTTTGACGAAGGTACAGCCGAGAGGGTGAGACTCCTCGCCATTTTGCGCTCATTGTCGAACACACTGCGACCGGACTACCACGACGACGCTTCGCTCTCACGACCGAAGCGACTCCCGACACGGCAATCGGGATCACAGGCGGCCAGACGAGTGGTCTCATAGTGTCGTAGCGACATCGTCGCCACTGTGGGCTAAATAGCGTGCAGCGTCGGAGTAACGAACGAAACCGTGTGAAAGCGAAAAGTGGACTGGGGGCAGACAGGTGCGGTGAGGTCGAGCAGCCTTACTTGTACTTGTATTTGATCGCCCCTCGCTTGAGTGCCGCGTGCATGCCGGCGTAGATCTCGTAGGTCTCGTCGCCGACCGGCATGTTGAAGTCTTTCGTGTCACCCCAGAAGCCGGCTTTCGGCTGGAGGATGACGAGGTGGGGCAGATCGTAGTTCCAGTACCGGGAGAGCAGGCGGATGTTCTCGCGCGTCTGTGCTTCGGATTCTGCGCTCAGCGTCTCGTCGTACAGTTCCCAGAGGTTGATCTCCTTGCCGTCGCCGGAAATCTCCTTGGCACCCGGCTCCGTCGGAATCTTCGGCTTGAGGGGCATCCCGTTGAACGGGGATCGCTCCTTGCCCTCGTCGAGCCACTTCGGGAGTTCGGTCCCGTAGTTTTCGAGATTCGCGAGACGCATCCCGCCGATCTGGCTCGATCGGAAGTAGGAGATCGGGTGGTTCAGGAAGTTGTTGTGGAAGAAGAAAGTCAGGTCGTAGTCCATCTGGTTTCTGGCACGCTTGTAGTAGACACCGCCGGAGACGCCTTCGAAGTTCATGTCGAAGCCGAACTGGTCCAGCTGCGAGTTGACCGTGCGCGCGCCTTTGGTGAATGCGCCCCAGTTGATCGAGAGCGTGTTGAACGAGACGGTCTTGCCTTCGGGGTCGACCCACTCCCCGCCTTGCTTGCTGTAGCCAGCCTCGTTCAGGTACTCCGTCGCGCCCTCAGGATCGGCAGCGATCGGGTAGTCTGCCATCTTGCTGTACAGATCGTCGCCGAGCCAGTTCTTTGCCATCCGCTTGCCCATCCCCGTCTGCTTGGGGACCGCGGCGGCCTGTGGCTCCTGGTTCGCGATGATGCTGTTCCAGTCGATCAGATGGGCCATCGCCTGCCGGACTTTCCGCTTCTTGAAGTGCTTGTTCTTGTGGTTGAACGCCACCTTGCGGAGCTGAACGGATCGGCTCTCCGTGATATTCTTCAGGTGGTCTGGACCGGTGAAAGAGGGCTTCAACAGCCCGCGGCCGAGATCCAGCTTGTCCTGCTTCTTGATGATGTCCCCGCCTTCCTTGATGGCCCGGACGCGGTAGGTCTCGATCTGGTTGTCCTGATACCACGGATGATCCTTACGGGCCTCGAACACCATGGCCTGATTGTTGGCTTCTGTCAGCTCGTAGGGGCCGTTTCCGAGGCCGTTTTCGAGGACCTCGGTGCTCGTCACTTTGAACTTTTCGAGCTCCTGCGTGACGGAGTCACGACCCGACTGGCCCGACGCGTCCTGGTACTTCTCCAGCCACTCCTGGTAGAGGCTCGGATGGGCGGCGAGGAAAGTTCCGGTGGAACTCTCCTTGAGGATGGTCGGGTTCTGTGGCTTCTTGTACTTCCGTTTGAGCGTCCGGTCGTCTTCGGTCCAGACACGCTTCATCGAACTCCCTTCGGGATTCTGGAGTCGCGAAATCTCGTCAGAGATGTACTGGTGTTCTGCGATCACCTGATCGCCGTTCCACCACGTCAAATTGTCCGGGAACGTCCACGTCTCGACTTGCTTGTCGGAGTCGTACGACCAGTCGTCGAGGACCCACAGCTGCTTGGGCCGGGTCACGTGGTACAGGCCTCGCGCAAGGTTCCACGGTAAGTCCGGACCGAAGATGTTCCAGTTCACGTCGGTCGGAATCCGTCCGATCTTCCTGACCAGTTCGGGATCACGTGGTTCGGCGTCCGGGGCTGGCGTCGACGTATCGCCGCTGCTATCAGTCGACGAGTCGCCGCTGCCGTCGCCCGACGTGGTTGTCGTCCCATCGCCGCTACAGCCCGCGAGAGCTGCAGCGCCACCGGCAGTCATAGCGAGTAGATGACGGCGCGAGACGGGATGTTTACTGTACTCTCCACTCTCCTGGCGGTCTCTGTTTGCCACCATATCACACCCCAGTTACCTCGACTATTTATAACTTTTCATCATCAGGATACAACGAATCCACAGTCCAGTCGCTTGCGACGATCTGTCGCGGTCAGCGCGAATCGACGGCAGTGGTTCGCAGTGTCGCCACGGCTGGAGTCGGTTCCAGCAGGCGACACGAGAGATTCGTTATGTGTTGCTGAATACCACGTTAGACGACCTCGTGCTGCCGATATCATGAGGTAAGGCATCCGAGAAAACCCTCAATAACAAACGTACTTTTGTTAGGAAGAGTAACGACACCACAGCAGGAATGTTCAGCTACAAAGAATTTGATTATTCATTATAGAACTCACCTTCGGCTGTTCGGCTCGTTTCGTCACCGTGGTACATATTCACGCTTTTTTGCAGACCTTCACGGTTGATTACTGTGTTTCAGACATCCGTCTAGCGACGGTACTGTCTGGCGTGGATTCGTCTGAGTGGAATAACCCGACAGAGAGCCTGATATAGGCGTTTTCGGAGGTCCGGCTATTCCCAATCGCGGTGTGTGACAAAGGTACGTTTGTTAGACTCAGTTGGTGAGTGCAAGCGAGCGCGTTCAGCAGCAAAGAATTGCGTTCAGCATTGCAGATTCTCCGTTCGACCAGATAGTGCAATCCAGAACCGACGCTGCGAGGGTCGTCGGACAGTCACTCGACGGGGTCGTTTCCGGTGATCGACCAACAGGCGAGGATGAGGACGACGAGCAGCCCTTCGAGGAGTCCGATACCGAAGAGGTTGAGAACGGCGAGAACGTGGTTCGCACTCCCGGGTTCCGTCACTGAGACCGAAACGGCGAGGAGTACGAGTGCGACTGCAAAGAAGCCAAACAGCGCTGCGATGCCGCGCTTCTGGCTACAGACGTACTTCAGCAGGAATCGTGGAAACGAATCACGTCGTGACACGGTTACGAGTACGCCATGTTCAGTTCGATCACGTTGACTGCTTTGCGCAGCAGGCTCGGGATCTCCTCCTCGTAACGCTCTCCGTTGAGGCGGTTGACCGGCCCAGAGACGCTGATCGCCCCTCTGACAGTCCCGTCTTTGTCGAGGACCGGTGCGGCGACGCAGTGGAGGCCTTCGAGACGCTCCTGCCGGTCGAATGCGATGCCCTGCTCTCGGATGGTCTCCAGTTCGTCGAAAAGGGTGTCGCGGCGCTGGATCGTCTCGTCGGTCATACTCGGCATGCCGTGCCTGTCGAGGATCGCCTCCACTTCGTCACGGTCGCGGTGGGCCAGGATCGCCTTGCCCAGCGCAGTGCTGTGGAGATAGACGCTGTGGCCGATACGTGCGTCGACGTTGACGGCGTCGTCGCCGTGTCGGCTGTAGATGTAGACGCCGCGCCCGTGCTCCTCGACCATGAGGTTCGCCAGCTCACCGGTGTCCTCGGCGAGTTCGTCGACCTCTGACTTGGAGACTTCGTAGACTTGCCGACGGGACCGAGCGTGGGTCCCGAGGCTGAGGAACTTGAGGCTGATACGGTACGTCGACCCCTCCTTCGCGACGTACTCCATCTCGCGGAGCGTGCTCAGATGGTTGTGGACGCTACTTTTCGGGAGGTCGGTCTCCGCAGCGAGTTCGGAGACGCCGGCCCCGTTGAGTTCTTCCAGTGCTTCGAGGACGCGATAGGAGGTCTGTGCAGCCTTGATCGGGTACGTCGCTTTTGGACC
The DNA here is from genome assembly GCF_058933345.1 of Halomicrobium sp. HArcht3-1. NCBI lineage: Archaea > Methanobacteriati > Methanobacteriota > Halobacteria > Halobacteriales > Haloarculaceae > Halomicrobium > Halomicrobium sp. HArcht3-1. Next base: position 177,338 of record NZ_JBZYDM010000007.1, read on the forward strand.
GTCCGGCATGAGACGGCCTACAGTCCCATGTTAAAAAACAGTTGTTCTCTTTCGAAGAACTAGCGTGGTCGAACCCCGAACTGTCGAGTGTCGGAAGTCAGTTCGTCACCACGAGGTGACCGTCACGTCTTCGAGTGGGCGCTCCAGGGGCAGCGAGACGATGCTCTCGGTGTTGTGTGAGACGTACAGGCCGATGATCACTTCCAGCGATTTGATCGCGTCGGACCCGGGCGAGTGGTTCGTCGTCGTACCCGACAGCAGATCGCTGACGTGGCGCGCCGCGTTGGGAAAGGCCGACTGGTAGTCCTCGTCCCACGACCACGCGTCTTCGATCCCGGGCAGGTCCGCTTCGACGTGCGTGCCGTCTTCGAGTCGCCAGTAGCGCCACTCGCCGTCGTCGTTATTGAGGGACAGTTTCCCCTCGGTCCCAATGAGCTGAAAGTGCATCGAGGAGATGTCCCGTTCGAGCGTACAGTCGACGTTCACGTACACGTCCTCGTCGGTGACGAGAAATCCCCCACCGCCGGAGTCGGTCACCCGCTCGTCGGCGTCGAGGGCGGTCGTCGCACCGTTCGTTCCCGTCAGGTGGCCGGCCACCGTGTTGATCTCCTGATCGAGGAGGTACGCCAGCGTGTCCAGCACGTGCGTGGAGTTACGGAGCAATTCCTGTCTGAACTGCGCGGAGACGGACCGCACGTCGCCGATGATCGCCTCGTCCTGCAACAGTGTCCGCAACCGCTGGAGTTTCTCGGTGAACCGAAAGGAGTGGTTGACGACGAGGTCGATGCCCCGCTGGTCGCACGCGTCGATCATCGCCCGGGCGTTCGCGACCTGCGAGGCGATTGGCTTCTCACACCAGATAACCGAGGGTGGATCGGCCGCGTTGGCGGCGTCGACAACGTGGTCGTGATGGAGATACGACGGCGTACAGACGGAGACGACATCGAGGTCTTCGGCGGCGAGCATCGACTCGTGGCTGGTGTAGCGACGACCGAGGGGAACGTCCCACGCGTCCCCGAAGGTCTTGAGTTTCTCCTCGTCGACGTCCGCGACGGCGACGAGTTCGATGTCCTCGGTGGCCTCGTAGCCACCGGCGTGACTCGCTCGGACCTTCTTCTCACCGATGTCGCCCTCGTCGTGCATGCCGAGGATGCCGAGACCGGCGATACCGCCCGCACCGATGATTCCCGCCCGATACATTATGGTTCGTACGAGAGCTTGTACAGGAGGTAGCCACCGAGGCCAACGAGTATGGCCGAGACGCCCCAGATGCCGAACATCCCCGCGAACACGCCGTCGATGACCAGCGCACCGAGGACGATGAGGACGAGACCCAGCATCGCGATGCGGAGGAGGTGCGATTCCCAGACGTGCCCGAGGGCGCGTCTGGCGACGTTCGGAGAAGTCGCTTCGCTCGAAACGCTATTCGAACTCATACACGCAGGTGCGACAGACGACTCAATAAAAGTTCCGCCGTGTTACGCGTCGTCGGTCAGGGAGGGACTGTCCCAGTACTCGTGAGAGTCGTCCGTCCTGAAGCAGGACGCACAGTGGTCGTCCGTTTCGAGCGTGGGCGTCTGTTCGGCACAGACCTCACGGGCCTCTGGACAGCGCGTGTGGAACCGACAGCCACTGGGCGGGTTCACGGGATCGGGAATGTCGATGGTTCGCATCGGCATCTCGGATTCGTCTTTCCCGGCGAGGTCGGGCGTCGCCCAGCGCAGTGCCTTGGTGTAGGGGTGCTTCGGGTTCTGGAGGATCTGCTCGACCGGGCCGATCTCGACGAGTTCGCCGAGGTACATGATCCCGATTCGGCCGTCGGCCTTCTCGGCGAGGTACCGGGCGTTCGAGAGGTCGTGAGAGATAAACAGGAAGGACGTGTCGAACCGGTCCTGCAGTTCGAGCATCAGGTCCATCGTCTCGACGCGCAGGGACACGTCAAGCGCGCTGATCGCCTCGTCGGCGAGGATGAGGTCGGGGTTCATCAACAGCGCGCGGATGAGTGCGATACGCTGCTGTTCGCCACCCGAAAGCTGGTGGGGGTACCGCTCGGCGTAGTCCTCGGCCGGCGTGATCCCGACCGTCTTGAGCATCCCGTAGATGCGGGCGTTGCGCTCTTGTTTGTCGAGTTCCGGGTACCAGCGTTTGATCGGTTCGGCCAGTGTGGTCTGGACCCGGTGGTAGGGGTTCAGCGCACTGCCGGGGTCCTGATGGATGATCTGGAGCGCACGGCGGATGTCGGCGAAGGGAACCGACACGTCACCTTTCCCGTCCTTTGCCTCCCAGATGTCCTGCCCGCGGTAGGTGATGGCCCCGCCGGTCGGTCGCTGGAGACCGACTGCGGTCTTGCCGAGCGTGGTCTTGCCACAGCCAGATTCCCCGACCAGCGCCACGACGTCGTTCTCGTAGATGTCGAGGTCGACACCGTCGACGGCCCGGACCGTCTCGGATTCGGAGAAGAACCCACTCAGTGGTCCGTCGTCGTCCCCGAAGTGGACCTCGATCGAATCCATCGACACGAGCGGGTCCTCGTCGCGGTGGTCTGACCACGTCGCCGACACGTCGGCCGACGCTGCGCTGTCCTGGCCGTCGTCCAGCGAGAAGGGGATCTCCGACTGTGCTTCTTCCCAGTGGTGACAGGCCACGTCGTGGCTGTCGGTCGCGTCGTAGAATCCCGGATCGGACTCGCGACACTGCGAGTCGGCCAGCGGGCAGCGTGGATGGTAGCGACAGCCATCCGGGACGTTGACCGGGTCGGGTGCAGCACCGGCGATCGGTTCCATCTTGTCGATGGGGGCTTCGAGGTTCGGGACGGCATTGAGTAACGCCCGCGTGTACGGGTGGGCTGCGTGGTCGAGCAACTCCTCGGTCGGACCGACCTCGACGAAGTCGAAGGCGTACATCACGGCCAGCCGGTCTGCAAGCTCCGAGATCAGCGCGAGGTCGTGCGTGATGAACACGAGCGTGAGGTCGTACTTCGACTGGAGGTCTTCGAGGAGTTCGAGAATCGACCGCTGCATGAGCAGGTCCAGTGCAGCCGTCGGCTCGTCCATGACGAGCACCTCGGGTTCCAGCACCAGTGCCAGCGCGATGAGGGCACGCTGGGTCATGCCCCCGGAGAGTTCGTGTGGGTACGACTCCAGTACGCGGTCGGGTTCGAGATAGAGGTCAGAGAGCAGTTCCCGTGCGTGTTCGAGACCGTCCTCCACGTCGGTGTCGTGAGCCAGCAGCGTCTCTTTGAAATGAGTCTCGATGGTCGTGGTCGGATTGAACGATGACATCGCGCCCTGGAACACCATCGAGATGTGCTCCCAGCGGAACGATTTGAGCTGATCTTCGGGTAACGACGTTACGTCGACCGGCTCACCGTCTTCGGGGTGGTAGCGGACGGTGCCACTGAGTTGGCCGGGCTGGACGACCGCATCGAGCAACGCCGAGGCGAACATCGACTTGCCCGAGCCACTCTCCCCGACGATGCCAAGGACCTCCTCGCGGTCGATGTGCATGTTCGTCTCGTCGAGGACGCGTGACTCACCGCGGTCCATATCGAACGTGACAGATGCGTTTCTGACCTCCAGGATGGGGTCGGCGACACTACTGCCCGACTGCTGGTGACTCTGAGTTTGCATAGTCGAATCCTGACTGCCCTGTAATTGCGTACCACGGACAGGGGCTTACTGGATACATTCGAAGGGTCACATATTATTTTGACGGTTAGGGCATCGACGAGCGGCCCGCGAGAGCGGGCGTTGCACTGTCGGCTGTCCGTTCGTGACCTCGTACGCGAGTAGATCGGTCACAGCAGAGAGGGCCGGCGGTATCAGTCGTAGACGTGCAGGCTCCCGGTCGCGTTGGTCTCGATGTAGTCCCAGTCGTACTCGACACCGAGGCCCGGACCGTCGGGAACAGAGACACGGCCGTCCTCGTCGACGGTGTCGAGCATATCGGAGTAGTCCCCTTCGTACACCGGTGGCTGCGTGTTCTGACAGTCGGGGTGGACCAGCGCGAGTTCGTAGTAGTTGGTGTTCCGGCAGGCGGCGATGCAGTGGCGCTGGGCCGGCCCCGGGGCGTGGAACTCCACGTCGAGACCGAAGGACTCCGCCATGCGTGCGGTCTTCATCGCGCCGGTGATCCCGCCGTCGTACTCGGGGTCGGCCCGGACGAAGTCGGTCGCGCCCGACGCCACGAAGTCGGTCTTCGGTTCGAGACCACGGACGTGTTCGGTCTGGAGGATGGGAGTATCGAGGTGCTCGCCCAGTTTGTTGTGGCTGTGCTGAGAGATGCCGCCGTCGCGGTACGGGTCCTCGTACCAGAAGAAGCCGGCGTCGTCGCAGGCGCGTCCGACCTGTAAGGCGTCGCCGAACGTCTCGTACTCGCAGGCGGGGTCCATCATCAGGTCCATCTCGTCGCCCACACGCTCGCCGACCGCTCGAACTGCGGCGGCCTCCCGGTCGACGTCCCGAGCGCCGTCGCCGCCGCCCCAGCCGTGAAGCTTGAAGCCGCCAAAGCCACGGTCGAGACACGCTTCGGCGAACGACGCGAACGCCTCGGGCGAGTCCAGCCCACCGTTCTCGTCGCCGTGGTAGGTCGACGCGTAGGCCGGGATCGACGTCCGGTAGGTGCCAAGCAGTTCGTGAATCGGCGCGTCGTGATACTTGCCGGCGAAGTCCCACAGCGCGATGTCGATGGGACCGATCCCCATCCGATCGTACTTTCGAAGCGCGCGTTTGACTTCCGACCAGTGTTTCTCGCGGTGGAGCGGGTTCTTCCCGACGAGATAGTCGGCGATAATGTTGTACTGAGCGGCCGCCGGTGAGTTGCCGCCGACGTACTCACCAGTGATGCCCGTGTCGGTGTGGACCTTGATCGCGAACAGTTTCCGCTCTGTGGTGGTCCCCGGCTCGTACACGAGATTGAATCCGTGACGGTCCGTCCCAACGTCTGGCAGCGGATAGGCGAACTCGGTACTCTCGATACTGGTGATCTCGACCATACACACACCGCCACACGGCGGCTAATAAAACTGGGTGACTTTCGTCGCCGCTCGCTACTGCAGGTTCCCGCCCCCACCGATTCGCAGGATGTCGCCGACGACGTACTCGGCCCGGTCCGAGCAGAGAAAGAGCACGCCGTCAGCGACATCGTCCGGGCGGCCGAGGCGACCGAGCGGGCGCTGCTGGCCCCAGTCGTCGAGGACAGCCTCGACAGTCGTGTCCTCTGTCTCGGCGACGGCGCGAGCTTCTTTGCGAAGCTGAAAGGTGTCGACGGCATCGGTCGAGACGGCGTTGACGCGGATCCCCTCGGTCGCGAAGTCGTGGGCGAGACGCCACGTGAGTCCGTTGACCGCCGTGTTCGAGATGCCGTACAGCCCACGCCCGCCGGTCCGCCGGTCGCCGGTCTGACTGGAGACGTTGACGATGCACCCCTCGACGCCCGCCTGTGCCATGTGCTGGCCCACGAGCGTCGCACAGTAGAACTGTGACCGGACGTTGACCGCCATCGTGTGATCCCACTCGTCGAGGTCGGCCGAGAGCAACGACTCCTCCCGCGGCCAGACCGCCGCGTTGTTGACGAGTACGTCCACCTGTTCGAACGCCGCGATGGCTTCCGCGACGAGGAACTCGACATCGTCCGGTTCGGCCATGTCGCCCGGGATACCGACGACGCTGCCGTCGCCGAGGTCGTCGAGTTCGGCCGCCGTCTCCGCGACCTCGCTTTCGGTACGCGCGTTGACGACCACGTTGGCGTCGTGTTGGGCGAACGCCGCGGCGACGCTGCGGCCGATTCCTTTCGTCGATCCGGTGACGATAGCTGACACTCCCTCGAAGTCGTACGTCGCTGTGCCGACCATAGCAGTGCAGTAGCGAGACCGGCGTCCTAAACCCTCCGGAAAGATTCATCACCCGCGGCCCTGAACGGCGGCGTATGCTGATCGACACGCACACCCACGCATGGGGGGCGGACACCGCCGAATTGCCGTGGCAACACCCGGACGTGACGCCACCGGGATGGACGGGACCGTACACGCACGAGGACCTCGTCGCGGACATGGATCAAGCCGGCGTCGACGAGGCTGTCGTCGTGACGACCCCACTGTACGGTCGCGGCGAGCGAGCCAACGAGTACACGAAGCGAGCCATCGAGGCGTCTCCCGACCGCCTCTACGGCGTCGGATTGATCGACCTGTTCCCCAGACCCGAGCGACCCGGTCCCGGCGCGCAGGTAGCACGCGTCGTCGACCACGACCGGATGCTGGGCGTCCGCCTGCACGCGGCTTTCGAGTACGCCCCCGCACCGACGACGCTCGACCGGTCGGCGACGTGGTTTCTCGACGACTCCCTCGCAGGGTTCTGGGAGACCGCTGCGGAACTCGACACCGCCGTCTTCGTCTTTCCGAAAGCCCAGCAGCTGCGCGACGTGGCACGGCTGGTGGAATCGCACCCGAACGTGACTTTCGTGATCGACCATCTGGGGTGGCCGGACGAGACGACAGCGCCCGACGCCGCCCCGTGGACCGATTTCGAGGCACTCGCCGAGGCCGACAACGTCGCAGTCAAGGTGAGTTCGGTGCCCCGGTCTTCCGACGAGTCCTGGCCGTACGCGGATATGCACAGCTACCTGCGGCGGCTACTGGAGTGGTTCGGTCCCGAACGACTCATGCTCGGCTCAGATTACCCGTGGATGGACGACTGGGCAAGCTACGAGGCGTGCCTCTCGTGGCTCGACGGTGTCGACTTCCTCTCCCCACGTGACGAGGCGTATCTCCGCTCTCGGTCGTTCACCGAGGTCCACGGCGTGTGAGCCGACCGCGGGCGTGTCGTGTTGTTCGCCGCGTTCGGGCGACGTGGCCGCGACGGCGGGGCTACTCGTCGCTGGTGAACGACCAGATCTCGTCCATCGTCGGCATCTCGCCCGTCTCGGGATCGACGCCCGAGCGTTTGAACTGGTCGACGTGGGCCTCCCACTCCAGACACGCCTCGTCGCTCTCGTAGCGCTCCTGATAGGTCTCGAACGATTCGGCTTCGACGACACAGACGGCAACGTCGCCCTCGACGAACAGACGAAACTCCTCGACACCGCCCGATTCCATCGCCTCGGTCACGGCCGCTGGCACGTTCTCGTGGCTCTCGACGTACTCGTCGACGCGGTCGGGATCGAGACGCTGCATGATGACGACAGTCTCGGTATCGCTGCCCATAGCACACGGTCGGAAGGCAGTACCTAAATACGTGTTCCCCCGTGGTCCGGGGCACCGCTTCACGTAGATTTAAGACGAGTCTGGCGTAACGGTGGCGTATGTCAGAGACAGCCCAGTCTCAGGAGACGCTCGCATCGGACGACGTAGTCGGCGCGTACGTCGCCGACCGCTGCTTGCCGGACGTCGACATCCCCGCATCGAAGCTCACGCACGTCTACTACGCGTTCGCGGACATCGAGGACGGTGTGATCGACGACGACGCCGAACACATCGACAAACTGGTCGCGCTCCGCGAGGACAATCCCGACCTGCAGGTCATCGTCTCGGTCGGTGGCTGGGGGCGCTGTTCGGAGTTCCCCGACATCGCAGCGACCCCGGAGAGCCGTGATCGGTTCGCAGATAGCGCCATCGAGTTCATCCGCGAACACGACCTCGACGGCATCGACTACGACTGGGAGTTCCCGGACGAAGACGAGACCGACGACTTCACTGCGATCCTGGATCACCTGCGCGAGCGCCTCGACGAGGCCGGACGCGAGGACGGCCGCGAGTACCTGCTCACCTCGGCACTGAGCAATCTGCCGAGCCATCTCGTCGGGGTGGACCTGCCGGCCGTCGCCGAGCGTCTCGACCTCGTCAACGCGATGACTTACGACATGCTCCTCAACGAACGGAGCCACCACACGAACCTCTACACGTCGTCGCTGAACCCACGTTTCAGCGTCGCCGACACCGTCGAGACGTACGTCGAGGCCGGCGTTCCCCGCGCAAAGATCGTGATCGGCAGTGGGTTCTACTGCCGTGGCACGGAACGCATGGGCTACGAGGAGATGCAGGCCGAGTTCGGCGACGACGACACCTACACCAGAAAGTGGGACGAGGAAGCGAAAGCCCCCTACCTCGAAGCCGAAGGGGAGTTCATGAACTACGACGATCCCGAATCGATCGGTCACAAGGTCGAATACCTCCGCGAGGAGTCCCTCCGTGGGATCATGTGCTGGCAGTACGGCCACGACGCCGAGCACAACGAACTGCTCGATGCGATGTACGGCCGGATGGTCGAGACGGCCGACGACGCGTAGGATCTCGGTGTCTCGTCTGGTGGAGACCCCGGCGACCCTGCCGGCGAACCGTTCCGGGAAGCCAAACCGTTTTTGTACTGTGGGTGTGGCTCGGGGTGTATGGGTGAGCAGTACGATCCGACATGGGAGTCGATAGACGAACATCCGGTCCCGGACTGGTTCGAAGACGCAAAGCTCGGGATCTTCATCCACTGGGGACCGTACTCGGTGCCCGGGTGGGCACCAGTCGGGAGCTACGCGGAGTGGTACCCCTTCGGAATGTACCGTGAGGACAGCGAGATCAGCGAATACCACGAGGACGAGTGGGGTGACGACGTGGACTATCTCGACTTCGCCGAGATGTGGGACGCCGAGAACTGGGATCCCGAGGAGTGGGCGTCCTTCTTCGCGGACGTGGGTGCGAGATACGTCGTCATGACCGGCGAACACCACGACGGCTTCCCGCTGTGGGACAGCCACTACATGCAGTACAACGCCGCCCAGATGGGGCCGGAGCGGGATCTCGTCGGCGATCTCTGTGACGCAGTTCGGGCGGAAGGGCTGCGCTTTGCGCCGTCGTATCACGCCAATCAGAACTACTACCAGCCCGGATTCGACGGGCTGTTCGGCCACCCCGATTACGACGCGACCACCATCGAAGACGCCGTCCCCGGCCCGGAGTACGTCGACTTCATGAACGCGAAACACCGCGAACTCATCAGGAAGTACGAACCCGACCTGCTCTGGTTCGACACGCCCCGGATCGACGGTGATCGGCTCAACGCTCAGGAACTCGTCGTCGACTTCTACGAGCGCGCGGCCGAGGAGTGGGACAAGGAAGTCGCCGTCAACGACCGCGCAGCACGGGAGTCGTGGGGTCACCACGGCGACTTCGTCACCCCGGAGTACGACCACTTAGACGACATCAACGAGGGCAAGTGGGAGATGTGCCGCGGCGTCGGCTACTCCTTTGGCTACAACCGCGCCGAGGACGAGGACGATCACCTCGACGGGAACGAACTCGTCGCGATGTTCGTCGACGTCGTCAGCAAGAACGGGAACCTCCTCATCAACGTCGGCCCGAAAGCCGACGGCACCATCCCGGAACTCCAGCGTCGCCCCATCGAGACGCTCGGCGAGTGGCTCGACGACAACGGAGAGGCCATCTACGGGACGACCTACTGGGCCACCTGGGGGCGTGATCCCGTCGCCGAGACCGAGGACGAGGTTGACGAGTCGGTGGCCGAGGACGGGCTTCCCGACGACCCGGTGAATCACGGCATCCGGTACACGTGGAAGGAGATGACCCTCTACGTCCACTTCCTCGACGAGCCGGACGAGTCGGAACGGCTCGCGCTCGGCGAGCACGCCGATCTGTCCGATCTGTCGGCAGCCGAGGCCGTCGCGACCGGCAAGGATGTACCGGTGACTGTCGAAGACGGCATCGTCACGCTGTCGGTCCCGGAATCGGCCGTCGACGAACACGTCACGACAGTCGCGCTCTCTGAGGTACCCAATCCGCAGGAAGCCGCGGACGACTGATACTGCCGGCTGGAAGCCCGTGACGAGATTCGCCCACCCCCGGGGCGAGTAGCTGAAACAGGCAGCCAGCAGTGTGCCGACCGACCAGCGTCCGGTGCGCCACTCGTTTCGAGGGGGCGGTCGCTCCCGGGGCTTCATTATGACTGGCTGTCTGGGGCCGTGTATGTCGACCGACCGGCCGAACGTGCTGTTCGTGCTCACTGATCAGCAACGAGGGGACTCTCTCGGTGTCGACCCTGCCTGTCCGCGTACCGAGAACGGTGACCCGCTCGTCCACACGCCCAATCTCAACGAACTCGCCGGGAAGGGGACGCATTTCCGCCGATCCTACACGCCGATTTCGTCGTCGATTCCCGCACGGCGATGTCTCTGGACGGGGCAAACCCCCGCGACGAACGGCTGTCCGAACTGGACGACAGACCCGTGGGACTTCGAGACGACACTGCCGGCGACGCTGACCGACGCTGGCTACCAGACACGGCTCGTCGGGAAGACACACGCCATCCCACAGCGCAATCACTTCGGGTTCGAACATCTGGAACTGCACGCCGGGCTACGCGACGAAGACGACTACGACGAGTGGCTCGCCGACCGGACGACCGGCCGCGCCGACGAGATCAGTCACGGCATCGGCCGGAACTCGTGGGATGCTCGACCGTGGCACTTGGCCGAGACCCAGCATCCGACGAACTGGACGACCGACCGCGCTGTCGAGTTCGTCGAGAAACGCGATCCGACGCGCCCGTTCTTTCTGACGGTGTCGTACGTCCGTCCCCACCAGCCATACGACCCGCCACAGCACTACTGGGACCGCTACGACCGTCGCGATGACATTCCCACTCCCGCCCACGGCGAGTGGTCCGAAGCGGAGTACCGGGAACACGTCCCCACCCACCCGCGGACCGACGCGTGGTGTGCGGACCTGCCGACGGACGCCAACCGCGCCGCCCGCGTCGGCTACTACGGCTCCGTGACGCACGTCGACCACCAGATCAATCGGCTGTTCAGACACCTGTTCCGTGCGGGCGAGCTAGACAACACCATCGTCGTCTTCGCAGCCGACCACGGCGACATGCTTGGCGATCACCTGCTGTGGCGCAAGTGCTACGCCTTCGAGGGGGCAGCCAGAGTCCCGTTGCTCCTCCAGATACCAGGGGTCGACCAGCAGTCCATCGTCTCTTCGCCAGTCGGTCTCGAAGACATCATGCCGACAGTGCTCTCGCTGTGTGACGTGGCGGTTCCCGACAGTGTGGAGGGTGTCGACCTCTCGACCGTCGCACGCGGGGCAGGAACCGACGACGGAGTCCGATCGCTCTATCACCACGAACACGGACCGATCTACCACGACACCAATGCCTACCAGTCGCTCGTCGGCTCTCGCTGGAAGTACGTCTGGAACCCGGTGACCGGTGCCGAGTTACTGTTCGACCTCGAATCGGATCCACTGGAGACAGTTGACCGATCCGACGAACGCACCGAGATCATGAGCCGATTACGCGAGGCGCTCGTCGAACGCATCGGCGACCGGCGCGAGGAGTTCGACGCGGTGGTACCGGCGTAGCACACGAGCGCAGTTGTACCCAGCGCCACCACTGGACTGCGAGACGTGCCCATAGATTTTTTACCGCTGACGCTGTCGGTCCGGTATGCGTGTTGCAGTAGCGACTCTTAGCCACGAGACGAACACATTCACAGACCGACCGACGACGTTGGAAGACTTCGAGACCGCGACCGGCGACGCGTTGCTCGATTCCTTCGCCGCGAAGCGGTCGCTCGACGGCATCGTCGACCGACTCCGCGAGACCGACGTAGAAGTCGTGCCGACGGTCGGGGCCGCAAACATCCCCTCCGGCACGGTAACGCCGGATGCCTTCGAGTGGATGCGCTCGGAACTGGCCGCCCGACTCGACGGTGAGCACGTCGACGGTGTCTGTCTCGACCTCCACGGGTCCATGTACGTCGACGGGGAACCCGACCCCGAGGGTGCGATCCTCGAAACGGTTCGCGAGGCCGTCGGCGACGACGTCCCGGTCACTGCCGCCCTCGATATGCACGCGACCATCACCGAACGGCTCGTCGACAGGCTCGACGGCGTCGCAGGCTACCGAACCGCACCGCACACCGACGTGGTCGAGACGGGCGAGCGAGCGGCCGACATGCTCGTCGACCACCTCCACGGGGAACTGGATCTGGCGCTGGCGTGGGAGGCCATTCCGATGATACTGGCTGGCGAACGCTCGGAGACGGAAGCCGAACCGATGGAGACGTTGATCGAACGACTCCGGGCGGCCGACGAGCGGCCGGGTGTCGTCGACGCCAACTACTTCCTTGGCTTTCCCTGGGCAGACTCGCCCCACGCCGGGTGTCACGCACTCGTGACCGGCGACGCGAGCGCCCGCGAGACGGTCACGGAGACGGCGGCCGACCTCGCGACCGCGTTCTGGGATCGTCGGAGTGAGTTCGACTTCACCACCGAGGCATACGCTCCTGCGGACGCACTGACGGTCGCAGCCGACGAACCCGAGCGTCCGGTCGCCGTCGCCGAAACGGGCGACATTCCCGGTGCAGGTGCCAGTCAAGACGCCGTCGACTTCCTCGAACAACTGATCGAGCGTGACGACCTCGAACGGCCGGTCGCTGCGATCTACGCAGACGCCGACGCCTACGCCACCTGTGCAGACGCCGGCGTGGGTGCGACAGTCGACCTCGAACTGGGGCAGTTCGTCGACCGAGAGGGTGGTCTCGAACTCACGGGAACGGTCGAGCAGGTCGAAGCGTACGACAGAGCCGACGTTGCGCTCCTCGCGACCGACAGTGTCGACATCTTCATCGCCGACTCGAAGACGAACTTACACCGCGATCCCGACTTCTTCGCGGATTTCGACATCGACATCGCCGAGCGCGGGGTCGTCGTCCTCAAGAGTGGCTACCTCAGTCCGGCGTGGAAGGCGGTCGCTGCCAGAAAGCTGTTCGCCCTCACTGCCGGCGATACGAATCAGCGCGTCGAGGAGGCCCCCTACGAACACGTTCCGCGACCGATCTATCCAGCCGATCAAAACACGACCTTCGAGGGGAACGCGAGGTGGTCGGCGTGAACGCCGCCATCTGGTCACATCCGTGGGACCTCGTCGACGAGGGGCCGGCACAGGCGGCCAGCCGTCTCGCTGCGCTGGGCATCGACGAGGTGAATCTGGCGACGACGATGCACTCCGTGCAGACGCTCAATCCCCACAACCCCGAGCGAAAGACGTTCTTCGCCGACGCCAGTGAGTACTTCCAGCCCGACTGGGACCGCTATGGCGAGATCACACCGGATGTCAACGAGACGATGGGGGAAGACGACTGGCTGGCCGAGATCGCGGCCGGATTCGAGGGCACCCCCGTCGATCTGAACTCGTGGGGTGCGACGTTCCACAGCTCTCGGCAGGGGCAACGCCACCCCGACGCCACGCTTACCTCGCCCTTTGGCGACTCGCTCGTGTTCGGCCTCTGTCCGTCCAACCCCGACGTACAGGAGTTCGGCATCGAGATGACGGGTGACCTCGCCGACCGTGGTGTCTTCGAGACCGTCGAGATGGAACTGGCGGACTACCAGTACGGGACGGGCTACGGCTGGCACCACCAGGAGTTTTTCCACCGGCTGGGACGGCTGGCCGAGTTCCTCTTTGGCCTCTGTTTCTGCGAGCACTGTCAGGACAACGCCCGGGCAGCCGGAGTCGACGTCGAACGCGCCCGCCAGTCGGCCCGCGCAGGACTGACAGACCGATTCGAGGGCCACATTGCCCACGATACGGACGTCGGGGGTTGGCTCATGGAACACCCCGAGGTGTTCGCCTACGCCGATGCCCGCCGCGAGACGTTGACCGACCTGTTCGGGGCGTTCGACGACGTGCTCGGAGACACCGACTTCGGCTACTACTTCAAGATGGGCGGCCTCGGTGACGACCGGATGGGCGTCGAACACTCGTGGAAACACGGACTGGATCTCTCGGGGATGTCCCGGTACATGGATGAAGCCACCGTCCTCGCGTACCACTCCGATCCGACGGTGGTTCGGGACGACGTTCACACGACCCGGTCGCTCGTCGACGCTCCCGTGCGGGCAGGAATCCTCGCGGGCGATCCGATCGTCCACTCGCGTGCACAGTTACGCGAGCAGGTCGAAGCGGCCGTCGACGCGGGCGCGGACTCGCTGTCGTTCTACGGGTACGGTGTCATCCCCGAGCGAAATCTCGACTGGATCGGGGACGTACTGGCGACGCTGTAGTGCGACCAGCGCCGTCAACAGGAAGTCGCCATCCGACGACGGCCATCACTCACAGTCGAGTTCACAGACCGTCACGTCGGCGAACGTCGCCTCGCACTCGTCGGTCGGGATCGCACCCGAGACAGCGAGCCCGACGTGGATCGGATCCGACAGTGCGACCGGTCGCTGGTCGAGACGACGCCAGTTCGAGCCATCGAGCGAGACCAGATAGGTAACCGTCTCGCCGATGCGGTCGATTCGGAGCCACTGTGGCCCGGCGTCGTCGTCGAGGAGGTGTCGACTCGTCTCGCCGCCCGTGTCCGTCCGCCAGAGGACCTCTGTACCACGGCCGACCGTCCAGCCCAGGAACCCGTACGGGTCGACGGGACCGAGTCCGTCACGGACCATCAGTCCCGCGGAGCCGTAGTCGTTGCCGTGCTCGATGTCGACGAGTCGCGCTTCGATACGAGCGTCCCCCTCGACAGCGGTGTGTGCAAAGTAGTAGTCCCGTTCCTGTCGCTGTGTGCCCGTGGTCCCGGCGAGTGTCCACCAGTTGCTCACGGACTCGACCTCGACACTGCCCGTCACGTCTCCCTCGCCGACCGGGTCGCTCTCGGTCAACGAGAGGTCCGCACCCGGAACACAGTCCGTCTCCGTGCCGGTGACGACCAGTGGACCACGGATCTCGACCCGTGTGCCGGTCTCCTCGCGATCGGTGACCGTCAGCGACCAGTTGTTGTGCTCGACGATCTCGGAGACGAACGCGAGGCCGGATCCCTGTCCGTCGGTCGGTGATTGGAACCCACCTTCGGTCGTTCGCCCGCAGTCGTTCGAGGGCGTGGCCGCGTCGTCGGCCACGTAAAAGCCCTCCTGAAGCGCGCCGACGGACACCGTCACGCCTTCACCGCTGTCGGCTGCGTGTCGGAGGAGACTCTCGACGATGGGTCGGATCCCGCCCATCGATGCGTGAATAAGCGTCTCGTCGGGCACGTTCAACTCCAGTTGCGCGTCGCCGGTCGCGATGAACGACCACACCTCGTTGACGACGTACGCCAGATTGACACTCTCCGTGGCACCGACGTTCGGGGGCTTGCGGGCGATCGTACTGAGGTCCCGCAGTCGCTGTTCCATGCAGTCGTGGGCGCTCTCGATTGCCCTGAAGGCGTCTTCGTCGCCCGTCTCACGGGCGATGCCGAGCTGTCCGTTCGCCGTCTGTAGCGTGTCGAGAACCTCCTCCGAGAGGAAGGTCGCGAACTGGTCGAAGCGGTCTTTCAGCAGTTCGAGTTGCCGTTCTTTCTGCTTGAGATCCGTGATCTCGTAGGACAGCCCCAGCAGTCCCTTCACCGCGCCGTCGTCGTCGTACCACGGTACCTTGGTCGTCCGCGCCCAGTACCGGTTGCCCGGCGGTCCGGGCGCCTCCCCACGGTCGACGATGCGCTCGCCGTTCTCGATGACCCGCATGTCGTGGTCGTAGAACTGCTCGGCCGATTCGGGATCGTACGCGTACAGTTCCCGGTCGGTCTTCCCGATGACGACATCGGGATCGATGCCGCCCCACGCCTCTGTCTTCCGAAGATGACGACCCTCCTCGTCTTTCACGAACATCGGAATCTCGATCGAGGACATGAACGACTGGAGCATATCGCTCTCTTCGGCGGTCACGAGCCGGTCACGATACGTATCGAGGTGGTCGGCGACGACATCGCACAGTTCCTCGTCCGGTGTCGAAGTCGGCACGAGCGTCGTTTCGCCAGCCCGAGTCACGTCGCTGACATCGGCCACCGTGCCATCGAACAGGAGGACGACCGGCAGATACTCGTCGCGGTCTGTGACATCCCGTCGGAACCCGACGACGTCGTCACAGTCAGGCGCGAGCACGAGACAGGCAACGTCGTCGTGCTCTGAGAGCACGTCCATTGCCCGTGCCGTCGACTCGGCAACGTACACACTGTCGGCCACGTCGTCGAGAGCCGTTTCGAGCCGCTCACGCCGCGTGCCCTCGGCACCGACCACGACGACTGCCTTCGGAGGGGAGAGTATCGGGTTCATCAGCGCACGACGTATTGCGTGTCCCGAGAATACAAAACGTTTGTCAACACGCACTGTCGTCTCGGAGTGGTGCAGTCGTCTCTACTATCACCGCCCGTTCTGCCAGCGCTCAGCTACACAACCCCGAAGCGACGCTATCTCGTCCGGTCTCAACGATCCTGCATCCGTTCGAGGGTGTTGATGCATTCGAGGAGGGCGCGGCCGTTGTGATATGCGCCCTTGTACATCGCACCCTTTCGTCCGACCGGTTCGAGTTCGGTCGTGACGCCGGAATGCCACTCACCGACCGTCTCGTCGACGTGATGAGTCTCGATGAAGTCGTATATCTCCTCGAACACCTGCGCGTACGTCTCGTCGCCGGTAAGCTCGAACATACGGAGCGCACTCGTCATCGCTTCGGCCTGCACCCACCACGCTTTGATCCGGCTCGTAGCCGACTGGTCGAAGGGACCGTAGAAATAGAGGCCTCCGTCCGCCTCGTCGTATCCGTACTCAAGCGTGTAGTCCCAGAGCGTGTCGTACAGATCACGGTAGTAGGTCAACTGCCGGTCCAGGGCAGTGGCCGCCTCCATCGTGAGCCAGACGTTCTCGACGTCGTGTCCGTAGGAGACGATCCGATAGTCCTCCTGTTCGATCCGTGGTTGCCAGTCGGGAGTGTACTTGTCCGTGCAGGCACCGAGTCGCTTTCGAACGACCGTGTTCGTGTTGATCGTCAACAGTTCGTCCAGTCGCTTGCGCGCAGCCTCGTCTTCGGTCGCTCGATAGTACGTCGTGATCGCCTCCATCAAATGGAGATGCGTGTTCATCAACTTCGTCGACGGATCGAGTTCGGCGTCCACGTCCTCTTTCGGGGACCAATCCGGCTCGATGTTGTCGAGGTACGTACCGCCCGACGTGATCGGCGTCCAGTCTGGTTCGAAGTATTCGACGTATCCGCCGTTCTCCGTGTCGTAGGCTTGCCGTTCGAACACGTCGAACAGATCGCTCGCGTACCGGCGGGCCGTCTCTTCACCGGTCGCTCGGTAGTACTCCGACAGCGCGTACAGCACGAACGACTGGCCGTACATGTGTTTGTTCGGCTTCGTCACCGTTCCGTCCCGCTCGACTTCCCAGTAGTACCCACCGGACTCCTCGTCGCGCATCTCCTCAGTGAGGAAATCGAATCCCTGCTGGGCCGCTTCGCGATACTGATCGCCGTATCCTTCACGCGCCACTCTCGCGGAAAACCACACCATCCGGGCCTGAGTAACGATCATCTTCCGGTCGTTGCCGGCGAACTCCCCGTCGGCGTCGTAGCTCGTGAGGAAGCCACCGTGGGCATCGTCGACGGCACGCGGATACCAGAAATCGAGGACGGTTTCCTGCAGGTTCGTTTCTAATCGCGAGAGGTACGACTCGATAGACAGTGGGCTTTCACTTGGCATACAGGGAGTCGATTTGCTCGGCACTTAATTGTTCGTTCTCTTGCTGTGCTGTTCGGTCGAAGAGCAGGGTAATCCGTTCTCGACCTGATCGATGCTGGATCCGTCTGCTTCAGTGACGATGTCGACGAGGTCGACGGGGCATCCGTGGACTGAGTCGCGACACCACGCGATTGTTCACGGAGCTCGGTACTCATCGCGTCTGCTTTAGCTACCAACATCGAATACAGATTTGTTTTTTGATAGTTGGCTTCGATCGTGCTCGTTCAGCTTTTCACGACTTGATTCACGAAGGCGTTTGATGGGGAGAGTCTGGTCGATTTCCCCATCACGTCGTGGTCAACGGGACGGTAAATCGAACGGACGACGAGCGGGACCGGCTTGCCGCTGTATTAGATCTTGATCGGAGCGGATACACAGAGGTGGAGAGCCATTGAGGGCGGTATTTGAGACCATCGCTCGCACAGACGTTGTCGGACGACGCGAGGACCACGACATCGATACCGCTGTGATTCTTGTCGATAGTCCACTACAATCGGATGAAGTCAAGTCACGTCACGCACGGGGTTCCAGAGGTCTGTAGCATGAAAGTCGTCGTAACGGCAGACATATCGTGTTAATTGGAATAAGCTGTACCTCTTTGCTATCGAACTATTCGATCAACGTCGGTCCAGACACTCCTGATGACTCGCTCAGATCCGCTAGGTATCTCAAATAGAGAGTCTTAACCAACATTCGGGTTTCTACTCGCGTATTGTTGGTTAATTCTCCTTACGTGGATCTCCGGTCGGATACGTTGCGATGTCACGTATAGATCATGCGGGGCAGTATCACAACGACAGGTCAAAAAGAGCAGAACCGAGGACAAGAGAGGGTTTTTCTAATAGTATAGCTATACCATATAGCTATACCATATGGTCAGACCGTCTGACTGAGTTTTATAGTTGGATAGTGCGTGGCATAGAATATGCTGGCATACACGACGTATTCGGAAGCCGGAGGGGTCGGGAAATCGACGCTGGCGGCGAATCTCGCGGTCGCCGACGCGCGCGAAGGCCGTGACGTGCTGGTCATCGACCTCGATCCACAGGAGGCATCGCTGTCGTACCTGCTCGACGTCGACGACGACCGGGACGACAGTTCGGCAGATTCGCTGGTGCGACATCTCGTCGAGCGGCCACGCGGTGCATTCGACGACCTGATCAAGACCAGCGAAGGTGTCGACGTGATCCCGGCACACAACAGCCTCGAAATGCTGGCTAAACATCTCCAGCGGCGTGAAGAGGAAGCCAACGACTTCGGAGAGAACTGGAATCGGAACGTGCAGTTGCTGCGTGTGCTTCGAGACAACGACATCCACGAGCGCTACGACACGCTCATCGTCGATCCGCCAGCGACTGCCGACGTAAAGCTGTACAACGCGATCCACGCGACGCGGTCGATCGTCGTCCCGTTCGAGCCAAGCGGCAAGGGGTTCAAGAGCGTCGACGGACTCGAAGACCTCGTTCCGGGACTCGAAGCGAACCTGAATATCAACGTCGGCGTCCTCGCGATCGTCCCGAACAACTTCGCCGGGACGAACGACCAACAGGATATGCTCGACGAGATCAGCGCGAAGGGGTACGAGATCCCAGTCATCCTGAACCAGCGTGGGTCACTGTTCGAGGGATGTTGGCGACAGCAGTGTTCTGCGTTCACCTACGTGGAAGAACATCGAAGTCGAGAACGAGACTACGAGCGAGAGACACTCGAGAAGATCACACGACTTGCTGGCGAACTTCGGGCAACCGTGGAGGCACCAGCATGAAATCCGGCGCCGGTGACGATCCGTTCGCAGAGTCACCGAGTGAGACAGATGAAGCAGGCGGAACGGAGACCAAGACAGAGCCAGCGAACGAATCCGAGAGCCAGCACGTCGCCGGAGACGAGCAGGCCGACGATCAGTCAGTATCACAGCCAAATGGGCGAGCGCAAGGACAGTCCGGTCTATCGGAAAGCGAGACCATCGAATCTGCGTCGGCACTTCCATACAAGTATCGACGTGACAGCGTCAAGGACGACCGCTCACAGCAACCGATGTTTCTCCAGGACGGTACCGAGTCGCTAATCGAGGAGACCGTCAGCGCCATCGAAGCGAAGTTCGACGAGACCGTCTACAAGACAGATGTTGTCGAGGCGATGATCGTCGCGGGTGGCGAGAACGTGACACCGGAAGCGGTGCTACGACGGTGGGGCTACGGGATGAAGAATAGCTGACGACGATCGATCAGACACACGACTCTTTCACACACGCCTGTCTTTTTCACACATCCCTCGTTCTATAGATGAATGCTGCTCGTGCATCGATCAGGGTGCTAGGAGACACCGTCTGCGAAGTGAATTACTGTCAGCAAATTCATCTCTCACGAGGGGTGCGTGTGATCGAAGACTGTGAGACGAGGCATGAGAATGGCCAAAGATAGGTCAAAACGATCGACTTGACCGACGGAAGGAAAGAGAACCCCCTCCCCCCGTGTGCGAGATGAAATTGGAGAAAAGAGAGGGTGGGGGAACAGTGGTCAGGAAGTCAGAGTGGCTGGAAATCGCCGATTTAGGCTGTAGAAAGGTCTCTATCGAGGGATTTAGGGACAGTAGTTGAATGAGGGAAACCTTTATGTAGAATAGCTTCTAACCAAAACCGCACTAGAACAACATCTGATGAAGGATAGGCATGCTATCCTGAATCAAGATCTAGAGCATTCAACGACAGCCTGCTAACTGTCGTCGATTTCTATGGATCTTCATTGAGTAACTCTCCAATGAGCGACTGCTCTGACCCTCTCCCGTGGAAATTTCGTTCTCGCGAGTTTTGACTCCTCTTACCCTCTCCTCCACTTCTGTGGCTTCCTCTCGCTTTCTCTCATACCTTCTCTCTCATTTCATCTCGCACACGGGGGGTGGGGGGTCGAAGCGGGATCTGGCGGTAATGTGGCGCTGATCGTCCAGAGAACGTTTTCAGCGGTGTACTGTACTTCTGGGTGGCGTTCTCACCGTTCGCGTAGCACCCTCTCGGCTTGGCTCTATTCTCACCACTACTGCTGTTGACCGAATTCATCTCGCACACGGGGTGGGGGTCTCTTCTCACGCTATCGAGCAGCTCATCCGAATCAAGACGACCGGTCAGAAGTTCCTCATCCTCGTTGCAACGAGATCCGTGCAGTGGATATCATTTCGCACACGGGGTGTCTCACTCGACATTTGATTTCGCCCACGGTATCTTACCACTCCGCACGATCTGGACGTAGCAACGGTCTAATCCGATAGATTCTCCGTATTAGATATCGCACGCGGTACCCATCATTTATTTACGGATCGGACTACATGCCGATATCATGGCCGACGAGAACGATCAACAATCTCTCTCGCAGTCTATCAAAGGACGTCTGCAGGAAGGGGTTCAGAACTCGGTGTTCCGGGATAAAGGCTTGCTCGACCCCGATGCGGTCATCGACGAGGACCGGATCGTCGGTCGCGACGAGCAACTCGAGGATATCATCACGTATCTCCGGCCAGCGTTACAGGGCAATCGTCCCCCGAATATGCTTCTCTACGGACCGTCTGGAACTGGCAAGTCGCTAATCATCAACGCTGTCTGTCAGCAGGTCGTCGAACTCGCGAACTCCCAGGGGACGCGATTCGGTGTCGTCGAAATCAACTGTCAAACGCTCAAGTCCCACGACCGTGCGGTCTACCAGCTCGTGGAAAACGCAGCCGCTGAGGCTGGCGTCGAGGTCGGTGTTCCGCAGAGTGGTGTCTCGACCAACCAGAAGCTCAATCGATTTTACGACATCCTGAGCGAGAACTTCGATTCGGTCGTCATCATTCTCGACGAGGTCGATCTTCTGGTCGGACGTCAGCGGGACCCAAGTGATGAACCGGCGTACTCGAAGCTCCTGTATCAATTGTCTCGGGCATCGCAACTCGGCCGAATCGACCAGCACGTTTCCGTCGCTGCCCTGACGAACGATCCGCGATTCATGGAGGAACTCGACGGTCGCGCCGAGAGTTCGTTCAATCCCCAGGATGTCGTCTTTTCGGACTACGACGCCAATCAACTGCAGGCAATTCTCGAACGCCGGCGTGACGCCTTTCAGGACGGTGTCCTCGAAGATGGAATCATCCCTCTGAGTGCCGCGCTCGCTGCACAGGACCACGGGGACGCGCGCAAGGCGATCGATCTCTTTCGCAAGTCGGGCGAGATCGCGGACCGAAAGCGCGACGAGCACATTCGTGAAGAACACGTCCGCGATGCACAGAAAGAGGCCGAGCGCGATCGGACACTGACACAGATGCAAGGGCTGTCTTCACAGAAGAAACTCTCGTTGTTCGCGACGGCGATCGTGCCAGTCTACGCACACCGCAATCTGAATGCCGTCCCCAGTACGGTCGCGTATCGGGTGTATCAGTACCTGACTGACCTGCTCGACACCGAGGAGAAATCTCGGGACTCGTATCTTCGTTACATGAGTGAGGCAGAGACCTACAATTTCGTCACCTCAGAAAAGCGCGGTCGAGGCTACGGCAGCGGTGTCCACAAGGAGTACACGTTCGTCGACGACCCGGAGGTCGTCGCGGAGACGCTGCAAGCGGACATCCGACTCGAAGAAGTCGAGCAAGACGAGACACTGATCAAGTCCGTCGTCAGCGCACAGATCGAGGACTTCTTCGAAGGGAACTAATCGAGTGACTGGCGCTGTCGCGACGAACCATGCTCGGTCATTTCCCGACGAGAGGAGAGTCGTTTAGACACGCCGGCCTTTTCCAACTCAGTACTGGAAGACTCGCTCTCGTATTGTCGATCGTTCCTGCCGATTTCATCTTGCACACGGGGTGTGGGACGCATATCTCTCTACCACATTCGCGCTGAGGATCGTACCGTGGATTTCATTTCGCACACGGGGTTGCGAGTGACCACGACAGGAAAGATACACACTTGGACGGCTTTCATTTCGCACACGGGGTCTGTGTGATTACGGCTACGAGATTCGTCGCGTTTGCCCACGAGAGGTCTGTATTCAGCGAGAATTCATCTCGCACACGGAGGGTGCGGCGACACCTTCCGGTCTCGGTCAGTCTTCGAACGATGCGACGAGGCTCGACCGCGGGAATCCACTCTCTTGTCGGTCCTTCGAAACACAGTACTTTCATTTCGCACACGGGGGGTCAGGACGGACGGGCGTCTGGCGGCCCATCCCTGTGGACGCCCCTACTCTTCGGTGTCGGCCGGTCCCTTGTACTTCGATTTCACTTTCTCTCCGTCCCGCCATTGCCAGTAATAGTAGCGGTTGTCGTTGATCTCTTTGACCGTGGTCGTCGCTCTCGACGGGACGTCTTCAGGGACATCGTCGGACCGTTGTGGTGTCTCGTCGCGGGCGTCCTGCTCGTCACGGCGCTGTGCACGCTGACGGTGTGCAGCCAGTTCCTCCGCGTATCTGGCGACCTGACGAAGGAGGTCCGGCGAAAGGTCGTCGAGCGCGTCGACGGTGTCGCCGGGAACGTCTGTCGGTGGTGTCGGTGGTTCCTCGGACATCCGATCACACAGTTAACCAACACTGGCGCAACAGGCATAGCTTTGTTGGTTAAAGCAACTCCGTACTTCGTTGTCGCCAGCAACTCCGAACTCAGCCGCCGCCAGCACCTATCTCAGTCGCTCAGCGAACGACCGCCGCTTCGTTCGATTCGGCCAGTCGAGCGTGTTCGAGACGCGGAACTCGGGCTACTATGCTAAAGTTTAATATTTGAGGGCGGCTGTGTTGTTATATGAGCGTCGTCAGCGTCTCCATGCCGGAAGAACTGCTCGAACGAATCGACGAATTCGCGGACGATCACGGCTACACGGGGCGGAGTGAAGTGGTCCGTGAGGCCAGCCGAAATCTGCTGGGCGAATTCGAGGACAAGAAGCTTGAAGACCGCGATCTGATGGGTGTCGTCACTGTGGTCTTCGACTACGAAACGACGAGCGTCGAGGAGAAAATGATGCACCTTCGACACGAACACGAAGGGATCGTCGCGTCGAACTTTCACAGTCACGTCGGCGGCCATCACTGCATGGAACTGTTCGTTCTGGAGGGGTCACTCGAAGAGATTTCGACGTTCGTCGGAAAGATCCGCGCAACGAAAGACACGCTCACCATCGACTACTCTGTGCTCCCGGTGGACGACTTTGGACCGCTCGCCGACATGAGCTGATCGACGCCGCGAGTGCGGTTGATTCGACGAACGAGATCGATACGAGTGTATCGTGAGCTAGATCTTCGGACGGAGACGGCTCGGGAAGACGGCGCTCGTCAAGCGAATCTAATTCGGTGACCGACCCGATTCTGGCTATAGATCGCCTTTCTGTACCCAATCGTGGATTGCTTTCCGACTGCGTTGGGCACCCAGATCTTCGAGTAAATCGGCAGTATTCGACAACGACAGCCTTGCACGTACGATTGAATATCCCGCGTCATCGCTGGCTCGGGTGTCCGCTCGCGCCCCACAAAATCCAAATCGATCCAGTCTCTAACTTCAATGAGGCGGGTGATTTCTGCCATAGACCAGCAAGAAATTCTCCCGCCTCACTTTTTACGCTTAATTAAACACGATCAGAAAAGGCGGCCGAAAATACGTATATGTGGTTACTCGATGTCGACGCCCCAGGCGTCGTGATCGCTCGTTACATCGGTCGGCTCCTCACCAGCGTAGCCGTCGAAATCGGCGAACGTACCCGTCTGCTGTTGGATGACTTGAGCTCGGATACTCCCGTCATCTTCGATATGCCAGCGGAGCTGATCACCATCGTCGATATCGAGTTCACGCCGAATCCGAGCGGGAATGTTTGCCTGGTTTCCAGATACCTTGCTTTCGGCGTCGATCCTGTCGCTGCTCATATCTCCCGGTATGTGACCGACCGTGAAAAACTTAGTGTGGCGGCACACTACCTGATGCTACAAGATAAGTCTCTCAGGAGAGGACGGACTCTATTCCTTGGTTGCCTACCGTTCGCACTACCTGGTCGTGCTGCTCGGCGACGCGCTCGGCATCCTCAAGGATCGTCGTTAGTTTCGACAGAGATCAGATCGCGCCTCCGTCCTCGGCGAGCGCAGAATAACGTAACCAACAAAATGGCTGTAATCCGGCCATCTGTTGGTTAAGGTGATGGCGTCCATACCATCCAGAGGCAACGACATCGGCGACCGACAGTGTAGATATAGTCTCTTCACCATCGCAGGTGTGACCAAATTCCCCTCTACTTATCGACCGCCAGCAACTCGTCGCGGCGAGCCCGAAGCGTCACGATCGATACGTCTGCCACGTCCGCTAGATCAGCCTGTGTGATCGACAACTCGTGGTCCTGTGTAGCGAGATACAGGGTTGCTGCTGCGAGGCCTGCAGGATTGCGACCGTTGTCCAGTCCTTCATCGCTTGCTCGCTCAGCGAGCGTCCGTGCCTGTCGACGAACTGCCTGTGAAAGATCGAATTCGTCAGCGAATTTCGGAAGGAGATCTTGTGGTGACTGGATCGCTGTTTCGAGTCCGAGTTCGACGTTGAGGATCGAGTAGGCGTTCGTCAGCGCCTGCTCAGTGCATCGTGCAACGTCGGCGATCTTGTGTGTGGAATACGGAAGCGATCGGCAGCGACAGACTGCATAGACACTGCCTGCCGCAAATCCTTCGAGTGATCGTCCCCGGAAGAGGTCACGATCCTGGGCCTGCCTGAAGATCGAACAGGCGAACTCGGTCGTCTCGCGCGTGAGTTCCAGCGCTGAGACGAGACGGGCAATCTCAGTGCAGCCAAAGGCGAGGTTTCGCTCTGCTTTCGACTGGAAACGTGCTCGGTTGTGTTCGCGACGGAGTCGACTGAGTTGTCGGCGCTTCTTTTCTGGGAGGACGTTGTGTTTCCCATCTCGCCACCGACCGATCTGACTGGAGAGACCGCGGTCGTGTCGTGCGTTTGTGAGTGGCGCACCCGTCCGTTCTCGATTGAGTCCATCCTCGAAGGTCCGTGGTTCGAAGTCGTGGGCGATGCCGTAGCCGTCGATGACGAGCCCACACGCTCGACAGGTGCGTTCACCTCCGTCTATTTCGATCTCGCCATCGCATTCGGGGCAAGTCCCGCTGCATTGTTTCGAAGTATCTTCATCAAAGCTACGCTCGTATGGAGTTGTGGTCATAATCGAACTCAGGGCATCTGTTGTGACACCCCGCACCCCTCTGGGGGTGATAAAAACAGGCGGCAGCGGTGGCTGTGTGGACGGGATAGACAAGATGTTCTCGCAACCAGCAATCCGAGCAGGAGACGATGTTGAGAGTCATTTGAACGTCTGTCTGCCAGCTCGATAGCACTCCCAGCAGGGAAACTCATCGGGAAGATCATCGCAATCACAGTCCTCGGGATCGTCTTCTGTATCCTCCTGCTCGATGCTCACCTCGTCAAGAGAAGGTGTATCGCTCCCGCTCTCGCGAGTCCTCAAGCCCCCGTCGGCGACTAGTTTCGTTTCGTTGGCGAAGTCGATGATTGGCCGGCGCATTGCCACAGCAACACGGTGCTTACAGGCATTCTCGTAGTGTTCATCTGCGGGGCAGGTACACGACACTGGAAGCCCATCGTCGATCACCACGAGATACTCGTGATCCTCTGGGTCAGCGTGGCTCTCGTTTCGAACGAGGACGTTCGTCTCGAAGAGTTCGAACGTCAGGGCTTCATACTGGGCGCGCTTGATGATTCGATTCGGTACGTCGAGTTGATCGAGTGGGTGATCAGTCATAGCGAAGTGCGAGGGGAGTGCCCCCGCACCCCTCAGGGGGCGATAAAACGCGTCGCGTCTCTGGAGGACTCACTGGAGACAAAGAGCGCGAAAACAGTTGTTGACGGGTGCTTCGAAGCCGCTTCAACGAATTGATTTCACACGTCGTCCGGACGCGGGGCGTTCTCGTATTTGACCATTTTCTCGGGCTTGTCGGAGATCGTCTCGTAGATCTGTTGGAGCGTCTCTTCGGCAGCGAGCAGATTATGCTCCTCAAGGAATTCCCGCCCCCCATCCGTGAGGCCATAGAACTTCCATGGATAGCCCTGCCGGCGCTGGTCGTCGTCCAGTGCGACTTCTTTGACGATACCGGCGTCGATAAGCTTCTGGATGTGCTTGTAGACGGTGGCGTCACTCACGCTGGGGTTGAGCTCCACAAGTTCGTACATCGAAGGCAACTGCTCGGGGTGCTGGAGGATGTTGTTGATAAGTGCGAAGCGCGTCTGTTGAGTGACGAAATGGACGAGATCGCGGGTTTCTCTACTCTCAGTGGTTCCCAGATCGGTGCTCATACGTCACAGTTACCGCTCTGGCGACAAGTAGTTTACTCTTGAGTAAATTACTCAGAGACGAATTAGTCAGTAGTTGAGTGGGTAAATCACTTCAGAACGTATATGGCACGACCGGGAGAGAGGCGATGTATGTCTGACGAGGAGACGCCGGTCCCCGAAGATGTCCTCACCAGTGCCAAAGACACAACTGGACGAAGAAGAGATCTCACTGGCGGACAACGAAGAGATTCTCCACGCATTGAGTGAGTTGACGCCGGTCTACGAGAATGATCGGTCGTATTTCGTACTGGGGAACTACGACCGAGATCCAATCCGACGATTAAACCTCGTCGTGGATCGTCTCAACCGACGCACTGACGCGTACGCCTTCCGGATGGTCGACATCAAAGGTGAGTGGGACAACAGCATCCAGAAATTCTGCCTGATCGCTGATATCGTAACGTTCCTTGTGGGTGTCGCTGAGAAGGATCCGAGCGACTTCCTCGTTGAGCAAGGACTGCTCGTCGGGACGACTGAATACTTCTCAAAGAGCCACGTGCTCAAGCGGGAGTACGAAAACGAGGATCATTCGTTCGGCTGGATGCAGGACGGTGTCTTCGATTTGTTCGACCGGAACCGTTCTGTTCGAGTTCTGCTCGAACGTGAGCAGGCAGGGAATCCGGTGCAGTCTGTGGTAACGGGTAGGCTGGGACATCGTGGAGCGAGGCAACGTCGAAAGGTGTGAGACTGCGGTGTGACTCGTCTCCGAATTTCATTAGATAGAGGGTGTCATAGAAGAGTTCTCACACCGTGATCACGGTACTTCCCGGATTATCTCCGCGTTCGAAGTTCGTGATTGCGACGACGAGACGCGACACAGCGCAAGGAAGACCTGCGCTCGTGCGTGGACGCGGTCTCGGGCGTGCGTTCGCCCGAGGCCGCAGTCCTTCACTGATTCGTTGGTTCGTTCAACTCCTGTACGGCGATTATATGTCTCGTCCCGCGTCGATTGCTTCAGCTGAACGTCTTCGCTGTGTTCCTCAATACGGTCTTCGACCCTGTACTCGATGTCGAGAGGTTCGTCGGTGTTTCGCGCGTTGTACGGAGCGACTGGCACGACCCCTGCGGCCAGCAAGTGGTCGTGCCAGTCGAGCGTATCGTAGGCGCTGTCACCGACCATCTATATCGGCTGATCGACGGCGAGCGCGTCACGGGTGACGCGCATCGCCGTCTCCTCTGGCGCTTGCTTACTCTCTGTGAACTCTGCTGCAATTGGGATCTTTGATCCGGTCGAGACGATCGTGCAGCCGTATCCGTGGTAGTACTCTTCAGCGGTTAGATCGTAGCACTTTGAGGCGTCTTGGTCGGCGGCCATCGCTCTCACGTCGGTTGAATCGATGCAGTAGGTCACGTCGAGCAGGCCGCCCACCGCGGCCTGCTCGACGAGTCGGTCGAAGACATCGTCAACAACGTGTTCGAGGTCGGTGAGAAACCGATCGACCGCGTCTTTCGACGGCGGTCGATCGAAGCCACAGCTCAGCCAAACAACGGTGTTCCGTAGTTCTCGTGCAACGGGACGGATACCGTAGATATCGTGGTAGTAGCAATGGAGGAGGCCACGCATCATCTCTGGTGACTCATGCTCTCGTGTTCGCCCCGTCTCCGCCGGGGCGAACACGTTGAACCCTCCAAGAAACTCGAAAGAGAGATGCTCAAACAACGCTAACGTTTCGGCCTCCGCGACATTGAAGAACGTCTCTACCGAAGGATCATCTTGCAGGGTCGCTGAACTCATTCCACCTCAGCGTTCACCCTGCTCTTTGGTGTGGTAATCGTTCTATGACACCCTCTAACGGTATACCCTTCATATGTATCCACATCTGGAAAGTCGACCTTGGCATGAGTATCGTCGGGTAAACAGGCGTCCACGTCACTCCAGAACCCGAAAATCCCTACCGTAGCTACTGAATTTTCCGAGAGATTTATCTGTATTAAAGTTCGACGAGGATAGTTCAAAAGGATTATCTGGACGTGATCCTCTATTTATAAATGACCCTACGAACTATGCCGACCAGAAGAAAAATATTAAAGCTTTTTCCGGGAGTTTTAACATTAATCCCTGGGTGCACCTCGACTATTGATTATTCTGTCAGAATGGCTCAAGTTGACGTGCTAAACTGGACAGATAGTGAGAAAAAAGTAGAGTTAGTGGTGGAAGTGGGTAATAAATCTGTATTCTCTCAATCAAAAAAGATTGCCCCTAAAGATTCGGAGCAGTCCTCAGTATGGCGAGTGAATTCTGATGAATTATCTGAAAAAAGAGATTATAGCTTCAAATTAATCACAGGTGACAAGACTATTGAGACAAGCGGTGATGAATTGATCTCCTCTTTTGAAGATACTAATTGTAGAACGGTACATCTGACATTTCAACTCCGCCCAGATGGGAGTGTCGGGGTTTTTCCAGATCTCAGTTGCGATGACAGCACTCAGACATCTTGAGAGCTGTCTTTGCAATCTGTCTCGGAATCGAATTGGAAGTATTCGTTGGATGTAGGTATGGGGGGAATTGCTTCAGTCCAAATATATCTCCTCAGCCAATTTCGAAGAGACTCATCATCCGAGACATCTACTACTGCATTGGCAAACCCATCAAACGATGATAAGTCATAGTCCGATCCCGCTAAAACATCAATTAATGAACTAGGCGAAGCCGATTGGATATTTGCATCAAGTGCTGCAAGAACATGACCTCCCTTATTGTAGTCTGCTTTTGAAGATCTGTTTCGTCTTTGAGCTGCGAGAATAGCATCTTGATTTTGATTTGCCTCCACAGCATTAATAAACTCTCTAAAGTTTCCCATCCCATAATTATAAGACAATAGTATTCCATAATATTGGGCTGATGATTCTTGTAGCCAATACATCGCCTTGTTGTCAAACTTGCCGAACAGTGTATGACAATACTCGTGCGTGACAATGTTCTGGAGTTGTGTTAATTCTATACTTGAGCTTGCAACTAAAAGGTCCTGACCCACTGCTAACCCTCCGTCATATTCTGGATTAACTGATTGAGGGATTATGAATAGACAGACTTGACTTGTTTCAAATCGTGACTTGAGGTATTCTGCACCATATGTGAGCACAGTCAATATTTTATTCGAATCAATAGTAGAGTCATTTGATGCAGGAACAATTACAGAGTATTTAGTACTGTTCTTATTCTGGTGATAACTATTATACGGTCCTATATATGCAAACGATGTTCCAAAGAAACCAGAGCCTTTTGTATTGTATCTTTTGTTAACAGCAATTCGGTTTTGTTCTGATGCGTTCCAATTAAGTCGAGTTTCAGGGAGGGGTGCAAGAGCGGAGTCTTCAGAGAGAAATGTGGGCAATGGACTGTTAGAAAGCAGCCCAGAGAAATCCATTTTGAGAGTAATGCTTGGCTCTATTTCACTGTCCCATATAAACGATTTATCCTCAATGAATCCTCCTTCTACATTCTCTATTGACGCATATGACTCACTTAGTGATTTAAAATTCACAGAAAAATCAGTGATAGTGTCAGGTATGGTATAATCTATATTATATTCAAATTGGCTCTGACCATAATTGAAATCTGCCATTTGTGACTCATATATGGTATATATCTCTGATGACTGTTGTAGATTGGTGGTCTTGGTAGATGTATGGTTGTTGGTGTGTTGTGAGAAGGATAAATTCTGATAGTCTGTACATCCACAAACACTTATTAATGAACAAGAAATTGCTTGTTTGAGATAATCTCTCCGATCTGGCATTAAAGTATCATTCTGGTATTGTTTTTATAAACTTTACCATATAGTAGAAGTTATAATTTCACATAATATAATTATTTTTTAATTAAAACTATAAATATAAATATTTAAAATTATAGATAGATGCGTATGTGCGTGTGGTGGTGTAGGGCTTATTAATCGTCGCTTAGTTCGGATGGTATCCCTTGATGGATAACTCCATGGTCGTCGCTCACGACACCATTTGCGTTCTCAGCAATTTTCCTGCCATATATTGTTGCTGGGAGCTTAGTTGCAATGAAAGAAGGTGTTTCTCCGTTAATCTCTCGGTTCCAGTCAGGATTATTTACATTATCAGTTCGTTTAATTCCAAGAGCTGCCCGCTCATTTCGAGTCATTTCGCGAGGATTAGTTGATGAAATTACTGTTGCCGCTTCACGTCCCTGTTTAGTAGATCCACTAAATGGGTTTGCATTATCTGTTGGCAGTTCGGATGGAGGACCGTTCGACCTTGGCTCAGTTTGTTCATCGGACACTGAACTATTCTGGCTGGTACATGTCCAATCTCCAGTACATTGGTTCTTGTATGTCTCCTTATCTACGTAGTTTGTCTCACCTTTCCAGAATGAGATTTGGAACATGACATTAGTAGTCCAATTTGAATCCCCACGACCGCCTCGGCCGTGGACGATTAGGTCATCGTCTGATTTTGACTCGGTTCCGGATTCGTATAGAGCTCGTTGGTAGTGAGCAATATCTGACCAATCGGAATCAAAGTATCCAACGGTATTGAGAAATTCAAATCCTTGGTCGTTTTTAATCGAGCTAAATCCATCCTTTGGTTGGAGTTCTTCTGCAAAATCATCTACAGCGAGAGCAAAGGCTGCTGGAGCGCTAAGAGAGCCAACGGCCACATCGAAAGTCAGTTCAACCCAATCTGGAAGATCGTTATCCTGTCCGTCTGGATAGATTCCCTGTCTGGTACCATTTGTGTCTGGATCAACATTTCCATCGTCATTGTAATCCTGTGGGTAAAATTCATAATAATTCCCCACCATGTCTTTGATTTCTGATCCAGAATCCCACTGTGAACAGGCGACTGTTCCCAAGGCGATATCATGCATCCATCCTCGGCTATCGAAGTATCCAGATCCATACCATGAGAGGGTGGACGATTGATATGCTGATTGGTCTTTCAACATCGACTGCTGCATTGGTTGAGTCCAATGTTTCTTTGGATCGTTATCTGCAGCTTCAACAGGGCTCACAATGTCTCCAAGGCCGACAACGGAAGTAGCGCCCAACCCAGAGATTGTCTTTAATGCATTTCTTCTGCTTATCGAGAACTTGCCTTTATTCGACATCGGCACTAACTCCATCAAATATCCAGCTTAAATATTCTTCTGAATTTGGATTACTCTATTATATATTTTCGATACAAATTTAGATTTGCATTTATGTGCCTTGTTGAATCCACAGATGGCGTTGGGATCACTCTGCTCTGTTGAACCCACAGAAGGCGTCGGGATTGATTCACTCTGTCGTCGGTTCAGGAGCGCTGTCGAGAGAATTCTGAGATGGAATCTCGGCAGAGAAGGAACGGATCGAGATCACTGGGTAGATCGATCCAATTTCTCGACGACGAAACGCAAGAAAATCACACCTTCAGAGATCGTGATCCCCGTGCTGTCATCGGATTCAACAGAGCAGTTCGACCAGAAAGGACGACTCTATTTCTGGCAGACAGAGTATGATCTCGTTGATGTGGCTGAAGATCTCCCATAACAGTGGTTAGCAGAATCGCACCAGTGCCGTTGTTCTACCGACGCCACGTCCGTGGGACGTATCCCTGCTCCTCGACGAGATCGGCATAGTCACGAAGGATCGCGATGAGCGCAAGCTCGGGAACGTCATTTTCAGCGGTCGCGACGAGGAATGCTTGGAGTTGCTGTTCGGCGTCGACGAGTTCTGCAAGTTCGTTCTCGGACATAGTTGAGAGGGCAATGAATGCGCCCTCGCCCGTCGGGGCGCAATACAACTACGGCTGTGCTGGCCGGGTGACGTGCAGTTCTTGCTCACGAGTCCAGGTTCTGAGCTTCTGGATCATGTATCTCGTCGCGCTCTCTTGGTCGAAGACACCGCGATCAAGCATATCGCCAGTCAGGTCTTTCAGGGCCTTACACCGACCGCGCATGACGCCGTCTCCAACGGGGACGCCCTCGTACCACCGAACGGTATAGTACGCGCCGTTGCCGATCGTCGGTGCCGCTTCGATGGTTTCTGAATCCTGCGTGAGCCCAAGCCAGCACGTTCGATATGGTGTAATCTCGAAGGTCTCCGAGACGATGTAGAACGCTTCGTGATGGAGGTAATCGAGCGTTGTGAAGGCAATGTCGTCGAGCGTGATCGCGACCTCTAGTGGGTCGAGATCGACGGGGCAATCGTTCGTCGGTGGTGAGCGAGGAGTGGTGTCACGAGGAGTGTCGAGAAGTTCTTCGAAGTATGTCTGAATTTCCCTCGAAGGAGTATGTCCGCCGAACGGCGTCACCTTCGACAGTTTGTCTGTGAGTCTGAGGTTCATACCGCCCCAGTGAGAGTAGTGGCAGTTGTACAGTCCATCCGGTCGTTCGTAGGCAACGAGTGCTCGATGTCCCATAGTTGATCTGCGGGATTCCCCCGCACCCTTCTGGGGGTGATAAAATGCGGTGTCGTTGGCGTGCTTCACGGGGCTACCATCTGATTCATATCATCACTACCCAAGGGGTTCCGATAGGAGCAGTTGCCTGCCTTGCTGGACAGTAGAATCAAGTGTTCTGCCTTGGTATCTCGCGCAAGAGACTACTGATGGAAATCTCAGACCAACTTCGATGTGTATTCTCTGCCGATGTCGAACAGCAAGACGACTCATATTTGATCGAAGTCCCAGAACAAGAAATTCGACTTGGCGATCTTCAGCAGGGCGAAGCGTATCGTGTCGCTGTCTTGCCTTGCCCATCCAATGAGGAAGCCAACGATACCGACGCTGATACTGATACAAAAGCTGAACCAGAACGTGAACGTGGCCGCTCAAAGCCACCGGTCGAAGAGGGCGAAGAGCGGACTGTCGAGATCGAGGATCTCGGCGAACAGGGTGATGGTATCACCCGGGTTGAGCGTGGTTTCGTCCTCATCGTTCCCGAGACCGAACTGGGCGAGCGCGTCGTCGTCGAGATTGCAGATGTGCGAGAGAACGTCGCCTTTGCCGAGGTTGTCGAGCGTGTGAGTTACTACGAGTGACACCCCTCTTTCGTATAGATTTGCAGGGAGACACCACTGCCCGCTCAGTCAATCCTTTGTAGTGATAATGTGGACTGTCATTCCTCGTTTGTCTCGTCGCCGGGAGCACGCGTTGAAACGTCGACGAAGTAGTCATCGAGGATATCCCGGCCGAGGAGGACGGGATAGTTCATGTGATCGCGATCGATCACGTCCGCGGTGACCTCATGCCAGCGATCGCCAACGCGGATGTCGAGGGTGACGAGGGGGCGCGAACTGCTCGACTTTGAGGAGCCCGAGCGGACGCTCGTCGTGCCTTCGAGCGGGCCGGCGCCGACCTCGGCGGCGAGTGAGAGGTCGACGGTAGTGCGTTTGGCGCCCGTGTCGGACTTAGCGATTGCAGTGGCGATGCCACCCCCAGCGGCGACGTCTACGCTCTCGGTGTAGCCAACGGTGAGGAAGTCCTCCTCGGAGTCACGCGAGGACGCACACGTCGGCCACTCGTCGGCGAGTCGAGTCTCGTGGGCGGCGAATCCTGCCTCGTCGACCGTCCCGCCAGCACGCTCGATTGCGAGGCGCGCGATGTAGGGTGCGGGGCTTGCACCCGTTGCCTCGAAGAGCCCCTTAAACCCCGCTGTGGCGTTCACTTCGAGGACGTACGGGTCGCGCTCCATTCCGATGACGTCGACGCCCGCGACGTCGAGGTCAAGCTCGTCGACGGCGCGCACTGCGGTCTCGCGAACGCTGTCGTCGAGGTCGTCGGTGACGTCCTCGACCGCCCCGCCGACCGCAACGTTCGTCCGCCAATCATCGTCGGGAGCATGTCGACGCATCGCGCCAACGATCTCTCCCCCGACAACGTAGACACGGACGTCGGAGGCGTGATCTCCCGTGTCGACGAATGCCTGGATGAGTGTCCGGCGTGACGCTGGCGGGCGGTCGTCGGCTTCCTCAGCGATCGAAACACCAGCGGCATTCGTACCGAGTACGGGCTTGCGAACGTAGCGTCGGTCATCGGCACCAGATCCGTCGCTACGGCCGTCGAAGTCTTGATAGGTGTCTGGAACCGGCACGTCCGCATCAGCGAGGATGCGCAACGCCGCGGGCTCGTACGTCGTCCGGAGGACGGCCGCACTCGGATTCAATACGGGGATTTCACGGTCCTCGAAGAGTTCGACCACACCGAGGTCCGCAAGCCCCGTACTACTCTTCGTCAGCAACAGCCGGTTCACGACCGCGTCGACATCCGGGTCGACGCGACCGCGGCCACCCTCGACCGCAAGCGAGAGCGTCTCTTCGCGGATCCACACAGGCTCGTGACCAAGCGCCTCGATCGCGTTCAGGATCGCTTTCGTTTCCTTGCTATTGTGCAGGCTCAACACCCCGATCCGTTTCGTTGCTGCAGTCTCAGTCATCTTATTCACATCCAGTCGTCCGTGGTTGTGATGTGTCTCACCACTGCTTATGTATAGCTCTGTTCGAACTCGGTCTGAGAGGTCCTCTCTCTGTCAAGTCAGATGCCCGTTCTCCTTCCTCGATGCCTGCATTGTCGCATATATGCAAACCGAGGGACTCGGCTATCTGTCTGCGTTCGACGGTGACTTCGATGCAGCCGAGGATGTTTATCGACTCGATACAGCGACGAATCCCTCACCACGCAAGAATCTTGTAACCGTGTAATAAATCCAGAAAGAGATGCATCCAGAGCGCCTCAGAAGTATCGTCCCGATGTTTGGTGGGGCAACGAGCTACGTCGAGACGCTCGATTGGATTCTCGAATTCGTCTCCGAACACCAGCCCACAGAAGATGAACTGATCGGCTGGCATCGTGGGACGTTCGATCGTGTGTCCAGTCGAGACTCGATCACGCGCCGGATCGACTATCTGGAGAACGTCGGCTTTCTCGAACTGCGCGATGGGCAGTGGGCACTCGGTCCAGAAGGTCGGACGTATTTTGAAGAACGGTCGATCGAGACACTACTGGAGATTATGTGCCGTCGAAACGTCGGGCTCCGGAGTCTCTTGTATACGCTCTCTCCAGGCCCGATGACGATCGATGAAATCAATCGCCAGCAACTCCAGACCCATCCCGAACTCGGCTGGGACCCCGCGAATACCGATATGGCGAAACAACGAGCGAACTGGCTCCGGAGCCTTGGACTCGTCGAGAAAGAGGGTCAAACGTACGCGCTCACTGACGACGGCCACGAGTTCACCGAATCGGCTGTCGAGCAGTGGGCTGAATCGTCGACGCCGAGTGTGGCTGACGAGACAGGGACGATGACGGCCGGGACCTACGAGACGACCGTGACGGCTCGCTCGGTGGATCCAGAGTTTCGGGCGACGGTACTGCATCGATACGAATCGACGTGTCCAGTCTCAGGTGTGGACCACAGCGGCCTGCTCGACGTTGCCCACATCCTCCCGTGGAGCGAGTATCCAGACCATCGCGCTGATCTCTCGAACGTGGTGCCGTTGAGCAAGCTCCACCACGCCGCCTTCGATCGTAAACTGTTCACGATCGACGACGAGTACCGACTTCAGGTGTCGCCGTCGTTTGAGACAGAAAGTACAGTGTTACAGGAGACGATTGTCGATCGAGCTGGTGATCGATTCCCAGATCTTGCTGAGAGTGTTGATTCGGGATATCTTAGTACGTACAATGAAGGGCTTGGATGGGTTGCGGATTGAAGACGGGATATAGTACAGTGTCTTCCCGTAGAACGGAGTGAGGGGTCATCAGTTTGCTGTCCGCTCTGAAGATCTGCCAAGACAGTTAGCAGAAAGATCACTGAAATATGATTCACCAGCACATAAGTACAGCAGTACATTAATTACAGTAGCACGCGAATTTCGGTATATGCCCCTCAGCATCGACGACTTCGAATCAGGAGAGCTGCCCTCGGGACCGAGCGTCCCCGAACAGGTGATCAGATACCTGCTTTCCAACAGTGACCAGGCGTTCACCCGTGCTGAGATAGCGAGTGCAATAGAGGAAGCGCCGAATACCGTCGGCACTGCGCTCTCACGGCTCAAGGATCGAGAGCTCGTCCGGCACAAGGGCGAATACTGGGCCATCACAGACGACAGAGAGCGCGTCACCGCCGCCTACGATCTCCACACTGCGAGCGAACAGTTAGATGAGGAAGATGGAGGTATCGACGCCGAAGCGTGGGACAGTAGCGCTCCTGAAACGGCCCATCCCAGCGAACGCGATGGAGACGAGTGAGGGTTCGAAATGATGGACGAACTCATTAGCGAAAGTGAACTCACCGAACACGACGTGCAGGAGATTGCCGAGAAAATCAACGAGAGCGGCCGAAAGCGCGTCGAAGAAGAGCTGAAGTGAACCGGCGTGGCGTCAGGTTTTGAGTGGCTCGAATCGAGTCTGTCCACAAGTCCCAACACCAGTATTCCGGCATTTGATCGGGATCTGTACTCACTCGGCCGACTGCCAGCAGATCATCCGGTTCAACGGGCAAGTGGACCGGCGAACGATGTCTCGGGCGAACGCTTTTGCGACAGCAGATGGTAGTAACGAGCATGGCTGAGCGGGAAACCCGTCGTGTCGCCCACGACCTCTTGGACGAACCTCATATCGCCGGACATCGCATTAGCGTCCGCCAAGTATATGCGCTGGTCGAGGAGCACGGCGTCGATCCCGAAACAGTCGCCGATCGCTACGACCTAGACGTAGCAGACGTCTATCACGCACTCGCGTACTATCATGACCATCCGCGCGAAATGAGTGATGTCGAAGCTGAACGCGACGAAGCGATGGCGAACTTCCGTGAATCGATCGAACGTCCAGACGGCGTTGAACCGGATACGGCCTGAGATGTCTGCCTGGCGGTTTCTCCTCGACGAGAATATTGACCCGAAAGTCGCCACGTATCTCGACAAAGAAGATCTATTTGCCGTCCACGTTCGGGACACAGTCGGTCAGGGGGCCGACGACGAAGAGGATGTCCTCCCCTATGCTCGGGAACAGGATCTCATTATCGTGACGAGCGACGTGAAGGACTTCGGGGCACTCCCGAGTGAGCTCCATGCCGGAATTATTCTCCTTTACGACGACACGATGCCTGCCTATCGTGTCGCGTCTGCCCTCATTACGATGGTCGACACCTACTCGAATCGGGAGGAGTTCGCAGGCCGAGAAGAACTTGATGCATGGGTCTGAGAGATCTTCGGACGATGCGCCGATCAGTGATTGATTAGCTTATGGCTTGGAAGCTAGGTGGTTCTACCCGACTACAACCGAGTAGAGGGATCGTATTCAGCTCCTTACCGAACGTCATCGACGACATCACGGAGATCATCTTGGCTAGACCAGGCAAAGCATCGGTCGTGGAGTTCGAAGAGGCGGAACTCGTTGAGGTGAACCCAGCTGTATGAGACGGGTGCAGGTTCGCTGTCTTCTCGCTCCTCTAATCTGTCTATGACATCTGGTGTTGTGAGGCTGATGTCGTTCTTCGTGGCCGCTGTGATGAGCGAGGTGAGTTCTGCTTCAGTGGTAGCGTCGTCGAGGTCGTCGTTGAAGTAGATCGTCGCAGCAGCCGCGAGAACGTCTGCTTCCGTATCGAGATTCTGGTCGGTCATCCATGCGTAGTCTCGTGGGAGTACGTATGATTTGTCGAAATACGGTGTCGTACTGATCTTTCCGAGTTCGGTGACTTCGCCGCCAGCGTCCTGTTCGTACACGGCAACGATACTATCGGCGTGTGCGGCGAGGAGAGTAAATCGGATGCGAAAGACAGGGAGGCGATCGAGATCCAATTCCGGAA
Organism: Halomicrobium sp. HArcht3-1; assembly: GCF_058933345.1. Taxonomy (NCBI): domain Archaea; kingdom Methanobacteriati; phylum Methanobacteriota; class Halobacteria; order Halobacteriales; family Haloarculaceae; genus Halomicrobium; species Halomicrobium sp. HArcht3-1. The sequence goes on from NZ_JBZYDM010000007.1 coordinate 215,994, forward strand.
GATCGGCCATCAAGAACGGGTATGTGGCGAGGCGCTTGTCCAGTTCGTTCTGGACGATGCGGAGCCGTCGAAGGTACGGATCACGGTAGCTGCCGAGGATAAAATAGGAGTCTTCGGGCGTGTGCAAATGTGGGAGTTCCCGGTTGGCGAATCCCAGTATCTCTGAGGTCTCGTGTGGTTCTAGTTCGAGCCCCTGGAGCGCGTCGTTCACGCTCTCCTTGATCGCTGCCGCATTCGGAGGTGGGCCGGGGTCAGTCATACTGTGTGGTCCTTGGCGCGTGAGCAAATAGGTTGCCAATTGGTTTGGCTAACACTCGATTAGACCACATCAGTTGAACCGAAGTATTATTCACGTTGCCGAAGTAATCTCAGAGTGAGACCATGAGTGATGCGCCTGCCGCGAATGGTGACGGCCCGTTCGAAGAACAGCGGCAGATCTACGATCTCCTCTCTCAGGAGACGCGCCACTTGATCCTGCAGTTCATCCTTGGCCACCCGGATCATCTTCCCTCGCTAGATGAGCTGGCGTATATGATGCCGAAGAACAAGGCAGCAATCCGGGATCAGCTTGCGGTTCTCAGTGACCACAATATCATCGAGTGCTATCGGTATCCACCGAATGAGGACGCGCGTGATCTCCCATCGCAGTTCTACGGCCTGACCGAACGCGGTGTGGAGACTCTCTCCGAGTACAACTATCTTCGTGGCCTTCCTGTCGCACGCGCACTGTACGATAACACGCGCTTGTCGGAGAAGGCCCAGCGCCACCGTGATGCGCCGCGTCCCGAACTCCCACAGAGAGTCAGCGACGCTCTCACGATTGAGGAGGACAACGACACTGATTTCGACCGCGTAGAGCGGTTTCTCCGGGAGCGAAAGGGAGACACACACAGCATCGACGACCAGGTAACCGTCGCGAAGGCGTTCTACAATGCGGGAGTCGGTCCAGACGAAGCGGGTCTCAAGCGAACCGAGCTGCTTGACTCACTTGGTGTCGATATCGAGTACCAACCACGGACGGTACTGAATCACCTCGTCGATGTTGGCATCCTTGCCCAGACAGCCCCACCCGGACCAGATGTCTTCGCGATTAGCGAGCGACTCGACGATATCGTAAATGGGCAGGTGACTGCGGAAGCACAAGCGAATCTGGATGCCTTGATTGCACACATCGACGATGAACTGCAGGTTACAGCGCTTTCCGAAGACGCTGCAGAGCGGGACAGTCCGCGGTTCCAAGCCTCGGCCCCGTCTATTGCTGTCGCTGACGGTGCTGGGCGGAGTGTTCGTAGCATCGTGGCTACTGAGTTTGGGATCGAGCCAGAGCAGGTGACGGATTACCTTCGCTCCGGTGACCCAGTCGATCGACTCAATACGGCTGTCGAAGCGATCGAGTCGTCTGAAGAAGTCACGAAATCGAAAGACTACGGGCAGATCGTGTTTGTCCGACCGGCATATCGCTACCGGCTGACCGAGCAGGCGATGGAGCTCGTTTGAGCGACACGCGGCTAACTCGGAACGAGCTGTGTGTCCCATGCTTTGTCGAGAACAGTCAGAGCCACTCCTGGATTGGTCTGAACAGAATCAGTATCCTGGAGAAGAGTGCCAACAGACACCCATTTGTCAACGACCAAGGACGAGGACAACACCGAAACGAAAACCAAGCTGACGGCCCTCTCTTTGGTATGGACTGCTCTGTTGAATCCGGAGACAGCGAGGGGATAGCGTCGCTCTGAAGGTGGAAGCGAAGCGGAAAGAGTGAATGTGACTAGAGTACTCTTCCGCTTCGTTAAACAAGCCGCATCGCTGGCTCAAAA